>DATHDT010000357.1:0-2413 GCA_035318905.1 Gemmatimonadales bacterium
CGCTTCAACGAGCGGCACGCCACGTCGCTGCAGGTGCGCGGCGGCCTCGCCAGCGGCCCGGTGGTGGCCGGCGTCATCGGCAAGCGCCTGTACCTCTACGATGTGTGGGGGGATGCCGTGAACACCGCCAGCCGGATGGAATCCCACGGCGTGGCCGGACGCGTGCAAGTGTCCGAGCGCACGCGGCGGCAGCTGGGTGAGCCCTTCACGCTCGAAGAGCGCGGGGCGCTCGCCGTGGAGGGGCAGGGCGAAGTACAGACGTGGTTCGTGGTGGGAAGACATCCAATCGAAAGAGGACACCAGTCATGGCAACCCGAACAGACCGTTTCATGAATGCGGCCGTAGGCGCGGCGCGTCGCGCCAGGGAGTGGGCAATGGCCGCGGCGCGCGAAGCCGATCGCCTGATCGAGCAAGCCAGGAAGGAAGCGAAGTCCGAGGACCGGCGGCGGCGCCTCAAGCAGACCCTCGCGAAGACGGGGCGGGTGCTGCGGGCCGCCGGACGGGCAGCCCTGGTAGCGGCGGTGGCCACGGGGATCGCGGCAGCTCGATCCGAAATCATCCGTGGAAAACTGCCACGGGGGCGGTAGGTCGGCGTGATCCATCGCGCATTGCTCGTCGGCGCCACGCTCGCGACCCTCGCAACCCTCGGAGGATGCGCGGCACCGCCGAGTACGGAGGAACGGCTCGTCGCGGAGCAAATCCGAACTCGGATCGAAGCCGCGGGCGTCGTGGCGGAGCTGCGAGCGGGCGGCGAGCCGGTCTACGCCAGCTCGGTCCTCCCGAAATTCTACGAACGGCGCCTCTACCGCCCCGCGTGGAGCGACGCGGGCGGGCCGACGCGGCTGGCCGACGATCTGGTGGGCGCGCTGCACCGCGCGGATCTCGAAGGGTTGCGGTCCGAGGACTACCATCTCGCGGGCATTGAAGGGGTCCTGGCGGCCGTCCGCGCCGATGACAAGCACGGTCCGGCGCTCGCCCCCGACCGATGGGCGGAGCTCGACCTTCTGCTCACGGATGCATTCCTGCTCTACGGCGCGCACCTGACGGCGGGACGGGTGAACCCCGAGACGCTGAATCCGGAGTGGGGGTCGAACCGGCGCACCGCCGATGTCGTGGCAGTGTTGGAAGCCGGGCTGGCGTCGGGGAACATCCCGGGCGCGATCGAGTCGCTGGTCCCGACGCAGTACGGGTACCGCCGGCTGCGTGAGGCGCTGGCGAAAGACCGCGAAGTGGCGGCAGCGGGTGGGTGGCCCGCGATCCCGGAGGGCGTGACCCTGCAGTTAGGCGACAGCGGCGCTCCGGTGGCGGCGCTGCGCCGGCGGCTCCGTCTCGAGGACGACCTGGGCGGGGCGGACGATCCCGAGCAGGAATCGGACGCCGCGCGGTTCGACGAGACGGTGGAGCGCGCCGTGAAGATCTTCCAGCAGCGCCACGGTCTCGCCGCGGATGGCGTGGTGAGCGCCACGACGCGGGCTGAGCTCAATGTGCCGGTGGAGCGCCGAGTGGAGCAGTTGGAGTTGAATCTCGAACGGTGGCGCTGGCTACCCAAAGACCTGGGACACCGCCACATCATCGTGAACATCGCGGCGTACGAGCTGGAGGTTGTGGACGGGGACTCGGTGGTGTTGTCGATGCGCGTCGTGGTGGGACGCCCCTATGACCGCACACCCGTGCTCAGCGACACGATGCGGTACCTCGTGCTCAACCCCTACTGGCACGTGCCCGGCGCCCTCGCGCGGGACGAACTGCTGCCGAAATTCCGGCACGACCGGTCGTATCTGGCACGCTACAAGATGCGGATATTCCCGGCGTCGGGCGGCGACGGGCGGGAGGTCGACCCCACGACGGTCGATTGGGCGGCCACCAGCCGCGGCCACTTTCCCTACCAGGTGCGCCAGGATCCGGGGCCCCGCAACGCCCTCGGCCGCATCAAATTCATGTTTCTCAACAAGTACAACGTCTACCTTCACGACACGCCGGCGGGTGCGCTGTTCGCGGAAGCACAGCGCGACTTCAGTCACGGATGCATCAGGCTTCAGCACCCCATTGAGCTTGCCGTGGTCCTCCTTCAGGATCCCCGCTGGGACCGTGACTCCATTCTGCTGGCGCTGGATGATGCGGTGGATCGCACCGTGCCGCTGCCACAGCCCATTCCGATCCACTTGCTCTATTGGACGGCATGGGCCGCCGCGGACGGGACGATCCAGTTCCGCCGAGACATTCACGGTCGAGACGGACCTCTCCTGACCGCGCTACGCGCACCCCCACCGATCACACCGTAGTCTGCAGACGGAACTAATGGGCGTCTGAGGCGTAGCAGGGCGTGCATCGAAGGGATGAGCACGCCGTAGTCCAACAGGATGAGCCCCATGACAAAACGGACGATTCTCGCGCGCGAGAATCGTCCGTTTTG
>DATHDT010000358.1:0-11802 GCA_035318905.1 Gemmatimonadales bacterium
ACGAACAACGACTCCTTGAGTGCGAGCGCCGCGGGGCTGCCCTCCGCGCTGTTCCTGGCCTCGGGCCTGTCGGGAGCGGCGAAGAACCTCGTCTACTTGAGCGGCGACGCGCAGACCGATACGATCGGCGCGAATCTCGCCGCGTATACGGTTCGCGTGACCGACAGTCTCGGCAACGGCGTGCAGGGCGTGACGGTCAGCTGGCTGGTCACGGCGGGCGGGGGATCGGTCACGCCATCGGCGCCGACGACCGACGTCAACGGGTTCGCTTCGGCGACACGGGTGCTGGGCACCGCGGCCGGCGTGGATTCGGCCACCGCCTCGGTCGGCGGCCTCATCGGCTCGCCGCGCCGCTTCGGCGCGACGGCCCTGCACGGCAACCCGTCGCTGATCGTCAAGACGGCCGGCGATGCCCAAAGCGCGACCGTGAATACCGCCGTAGCGACGGCGCTCCAGGCGCGCATCACCGATCGCGCGGGCAACCCGATTCAGAGCGCCAACGTCACCTTCACGGCGGCGGGGGGAAGCGGCACACTCGTGCCGGCATCACCGGCGACGCTCGCCACCGACGCGAGCGGTTTCGCGTCGATCACCTCGTGGACGCTGGGGACGAGCGCGGGCACGAACAACGTCACGGCGGCATCGACCGGGACGCCCGGCGCCATCTTCTCTGCCGCGGGCACCCCCGGTGCTCCGAGCGCGAGCCAGTCGATCGTGGTGGACAACACAGCGGCGATCGTCGCCTGCTCAGCGAGCTGTACCGTGGCGGGCACGACGGCGGACAGCGTCACGGTGACGGTGCGCGATCAGTTCAACAACCTGATCAGCGGCGCCACCGTGACGGTGAGCTCCACCGGCCTGAACAACGGGTTCAGTCCTTCGGCGAGCGGCTCGTCCAACGCGCTCGGCGTGTTCACGACCAAGCTCAACTCCACGACGGCGCAGGCGAAGACGATCTCGGCGACCGCGACGACGGCGCTCGGCGGTGGAGGGATCACACAGACGGCGGCGGTCACCGTCAACCCCACGGCGGCGTCGATCACGTTCTCGTCCGTCGCGGCATCGACGAGCCCGATCACGGCGTGCCAGACGTCGTGCGTCGTCGGCAGCACGGCCTTGACGCTCACGGCGACGGTGCGCGACACGTTCAACAACATCATCAACGGCGCGTCGGTCACGCTGCAGTCGAACGGCACGAACAACTACTTCAACGCCGTGCTGCAGGCCTCCGTCAGCGGCAGCTCGAGCGGGGCCGGCACGTACAGCGCGACGTTCAATTCGGGGACCGCGCAGCTCAAGAGCCTCTCGGCGACGATCACGAGCGGCGCGGTGATCGGCGAGAACACATCGGCGACGGTCGATCCCGCCGCGCCGGCCTCCGTCGCCGTGGTCAATGGAGGCTTCTCGGCGCGCGTGGGGACGGGCGTCGGCACCCTGCCGACCTACACGGTGCGTGACGCGTTCAACAACCTCGTCCCGAACTTCGCGGTGAGTTACTCGTCGAGCTTCAGCGGTGCCTTTGGCGGGCCCGCCACCACGAACGGGAGCGGGCAGGTCACGTTGACGGGTTGGACGATGGCGGGCACGAACAGCGACGACGCATCGGGGCGGATGGCGAACTCAGTCACCGTAACCGCCGGAAGCGCGTCTGGTGCGGCCACGGACTACGGGGTCTACACGTGGTTGAGTGACGTTCGACCGGTCATCGGGCCTTCGGCGAGCTTCTGCAGCAGCTGCCATACCCTCGACCGGAACCCTAACAACATCGTGGGCGTGGCCTCATCGTGCGGCGGGATCATCTACGTAGTGGCCGGCAGCGCCGCAACAAGCTTCGTCTATCAGAAGATCATCGGCACGCAGGCGTGCGGGAATCCGATGCCGCCGCCCGCGGGCGGCTTGAGCGCTGCGAACATCAAGATCGTGCGGGCCTGGATCAACAACGGCGCACAGAACAACTAGACGCCTAGGCGCCTAGACGCCTAGGCGCCTAGGCGTCTAGAAATTGTACTCCAGGCCTCCCGTCCATACCGCGCTCGGCTGCATCCCGGAGTCCCGCAGCGGGAACAGCGCGTTGGTCGTGATCAGGATGCCGCGTGGCGTCTGAAACTTGAAGCCCACCGACGCGCTCAGGAAGTTGTCGCGCTGCCCGGGGATGTTGGTCGGCGTGACGCTGTGCGGGAACGGCGCTTGGTATTGAACGGGCCCGGGGATGTGCAGCTTGCTGTCGCCCACCTGCCACTCTGAGAGCAGATCGAAGGCCATCGTCGCCCACCCCGCCATCGCGTTGTCAAACCCCAATGTGGCCAGGACCGAGTTTGTCGATTGCTGCGCGCCGCGGAATACGTAGCCGATGTTCACATGCGGGGCCATCGTCCCGAACTTCGCCGACACGATCGCCAAACCACGCCCGGAGAACTTGCCGGAACCGAGCAGGTTGTCTGCGTTACCGGTCGGGAAGCGTCCGTCCAGCAGGATCGCCGCACCGAAACCGCTGCTCTGTGACACGTTCACTTTGAGGCGCGCGGCGACGTCGCCGATCCCGCTCGCCGATCCGTCCATGCCGGCCACGGCGGTCATCACCGGCAGGCTGTCGGTACCACCGAACCGGTGGGGCGATGGGTACCCGGCCGGGTGGATGGTCGCTACGCTCGTCCCCTGGACCGAGGTGTGCACGATCGGCACCGCGACCGACAGGTCGACTCCGTCGACCAGGCCGTAGCTCGCCACGAAGGTCGTCACGATCAGGCTCACGTTCATCGCCACGCGCACGCCGATGACGTCGTTTTCGAAAAAGGGGCTGCCCAGGCTGTCGACCGGCGGCGTATCCTCGTGCGTAAAGTTGAATTCGATGTCGGCCATGCGGACACCGCGCAGGCGCTCGAAGTGCATCGCACTGATGGTGGCTCCGACGAAGAACCGTCCCTTCCCAAGCGTCTGCGACCGCTCCCCGAAAATTGGCCCGCCCGACGTCGCGGTCTTGACCGGCAGACCGCCGATGAACTGGTAGGTCACGCCGCTCGATGTGGAACCCACCGGCGTGTTGGAGACGCTCGCGGCCAACGCATTGCCCAGGAGGTCGAGAATGTCGCCCGCTGCGGACTGCGTCGCCGGAATGAAGTGCGAGCCGTGGCCGGCGAGGGCGCCGGCGAGGCACAGCGGCTCGCCGCAGTTCCCGAACGTAAAGAGATCGGTGCGGATCTGCTCGCGCAGCGTTTGCGCCGCGAGTGACGGGGGGGGAGCAGCGAGCAGCAGGAAAGCGGCGAAGAAGCTACGGCGCACGATGCGACTCCGGAGGATAAAGGGCGCGGAAATGATAGCCGCGGCTCCTAACGCACACCATCCCCCGGCTGCTTCCACAGGTCGATCGGCTTCGCAACGCCCGAGGGCCGGAAGGGCAACGTAATCCGTTTTCCTTGTCCGGCCGACGCGTACGCCGCGTAGAGCACCTCCTGCACCACGCGGCCCGTCTCGCCATCCGAGATCGGCGTCTCCTTGCCGCGCACGCAGCGCGCGAAGTGTCGCATCTCCTGCGGGAAGCCGTAGTTCCAGTGCTCTTCGAAAACCGGGTACGTCCATCCCTTCGTTGAAGCGGCTTTCTCGACGGCGTAGCCGAATCCCACTTCGGAGTACGTCGGGAGCGCGTTGCCCATGAGCATGTCGGCGTACGTCTGTCCCTTGTCGCCGAAGACCTCGATGCAGTCGTCCATCCCGCCGGGCCGGTTCCAGCTGCTCTCGACGAGGCCGACAGCGCCGTTCGCGAATTCGATGATCGTCACCGCCTCGTCCTCACCCGTGGTGCGATCGCCGTGTACCTGCGTCGAAATCTGCGAGTAGACGCTCTTCACCTTGGGTCTGCCGAGGAACCACCAGCAGAAGGCAATCCCGTGGCAGCCGAGGTCCATGAGCGCGCCACCGCCGGACTGGGCCACGTCCCAGAACCAATCGGAGTGCGGGCCCGAATGCTTCTCGCCCTGCTTCACCAGGTGCACGCGGCCGAAGGCGCCTTCGTCCGCCATTTGTTTCGCCTTGACGTACTTGGGCGCGAAGAACAGCTCTTCGGCGTAGAGGAGCAGCACGCCGGCCTTGTGGCACGCGTCGATCATCGCGTCGGCTTCTTCGAGGGTGAGGCAGAGCGGCTTCTCGCACACCACGTGCTTGCCCGCTTTGGCCGCGTCGATGGTGATCTGCGCGTGCAGCCGGTTGGGGGCTGTCACGGAGATCATCTCGACCTGGGGGTCGCGCAGCAGCTCGTGGTAATCGGTGTACGAGCGCGGGACGCCGTGCCGCTTGGCAAAGTCGGCCGCGTGCGACTTGGTTGGCGACGCGACCGCCACGACTTCGGCGTCCTCCGGCACGGCCCTAACGGCGCTCGCGATGCAGTCCGCCTGGAAGCGCGAGCCGACAATTCCGACCTTAACTTTGGACATAATTAAGTATGGCGACGCTCAGCTATAGGTGGCGAGTCGACGACACGGAGCACGAGCTCCGGCTCGTGTGGGTGCCGGCGACCGACGGGAAGCCCTTCATGTTCGGGCGAGCGCCGCGGCGCAAACCCGTCGAGATCGGCGGCTTCCATATGGGCGCCACGCCCGTCACGCAGGCGCTCTGGCTGCACGTCATGGGCGACAATCCCGCCAAGTCGCCCAGGCTCCGGTGCCCGGTGGAGCACGCGTCATGGGAGGACATCACCAGGACCGGCGGCTTCTTGGATCGCCTCAACGCGAGCGGGATTCTCACGGCGCTCGGTACCGAGCCGGGGTCGCGGTTTCGCTTGCCGTCCGAGACGGAGTGGGAGTATGCCGCCCGCGGTGGTCCCCACTGGCCCGACGGATACGTCTTCAGTGGAAGCAACGACCCCGACGCGGTCGCCTGGTACGGCCCGCGCTGGAACCGCGGGCATCAGCTGGTCAGCGATCTCCTGGGATGGCCGCTCGGCTGGCGCCTCATCGGCCGCGTCCGGCGCATTGTCGGGAAGAAGACCACGCGAACGCATGACGTGGCGCTCAAGGCACCGAACCAGCTCGGGACCTACGACATGTCCGGCAACGTGTGGGAATGGTGCGAGGACGTCTGCACTGATGACCTGAGTCAGGTCCCTGGCGACGGAACGCCGTATCGGGGACCGGGCACGGAGCGGCGCCTCCGCGGCGGCTGTCACCACAACTGGGACCTGCATTGCACGGTCGACTGGCGCTATGGGATTGTGCCGGACGCCGCCGACGGGTGCATCGGGTTTCGGGTCGTGTTGGCCCGCCGGTAGACTAGCCGCCGATCCGCCGATCCTCGCGCGCCTGGCTGAGCATCCGCTCGGTGAAATCGAGTCGCTCCTGCGTCTCGCCAAGCTGCTGCTGTAAATCCTGCATGCCGCTCTCGAGCGCCTCGATGCGCGCGGTGACGTCGGCCGGGAGCTCGCGGCGCTCGGCGCGCAGACGCGCAATCCGGAGCACGGTGAACGCCGGGATACCCACGAAGATCAAGAGTGCGGCCAGGAAAACGCCGGGTTCCATGTGAACTCCTTCGGTTAGGCTTCCAGCCCTTTTGGGGCCTGGCACCGCCACGCCTCGGTAATCAACGGTCTCAGCTCGCGGACCGTCACCGCAGCCAAACGTACGAGGATCGCGGGGAATCCGTTGTAATGCGGCTCGGTGAAAAACTTCATCGAGTCGAGCGCGAGTAAGACCTCTTTGTCATCGAGGTTTGCGACCCGGACGGCGATGACCTTCGGCTGGGGCACTCGCGGCTTCTTCGGCGTCACCCGCTCCATCCAGACCCAGACGAATCCCTTGAGCTTCCCCTTGTTACGCACGGAGAAGGCGAAGTGATTCGCCGCTTCCTCGGTCTCGGGGAGGGACAGGGCGATGCGGCGAACATCAGCCCGCGTGGCCATGGGTCACGAACCAGCCCGGCCTGGTGTGACCACGCGCAGTACGGCCTCCTGGCGGAAGCGCCGCTTGTATTCCGCGATGATCGCGAGAATGGCGGACTCGATCTCCGCCGAGCGCGTCGGATGCACTACCTCGAGGACATAACTTGGCTCGCGCCGTGGCCTGCCATCGCTGCCCCGCCACTGCCCTTCCGCTTTCCAGAACGTGAAGCCACGCGACAACCGCGCGCTCACGATGTCCGAGACAAAAACCGTCCATGCCGAATCGGTGACCCCCAGGGTGTCGCCGATGTTGCGGCCGAAATAGAGGCGCTCGACGACGACGGGCTCCAGGCCCGGCGACCGGACCGCTGGAACGCAGGCGGCCAGGATCGCGACGAGGAGGAGCGAGCGCGTCACGGAATTCGGTCGTGCGGGTTCTCGATCAGGCCGATCAGGTTCCCGAACGGATCGACCACCGTCGCGACCTTGATGTCGGTGCCGACATCCTGCGCCGGGGTTTTTACCTTCGCGCCGGCCTTCGTGAAGTCCTGGATCGCGGCGTCGATCTTCTTCACTTTCCAATACGCCACGCTGCCACCGGGGCCCGGCGCGACACCTTTCGTGTCGGGGTCCAACCCCAGCTCGAACCCCCCGACGTCGAACCCCACGTAGTACGGCTCGTCGAAGTACGGCTTCACCCCGAAGGCGCGGCTGTACCAATCCTTTGCCTTGGCGAGATCCGGAACGTGGTAGATGACTGTACGCAGACCGACGACCATGGGTGCTCCCGCGTGGTGTGGGCCAAGAAACCTAGAGCGCGCGCCACCAGTTTGCGAAGGTCGGATGCCCGGGTGAGCGCCGCCAGTTGAGCCAGATGAACATCGGGACGAACGCCAGCGTCCCGAGGAACGACAGCGCGAGGAAGGCGGCGAGGGTCGTGTAGTCGTTGAGCATCCAATAGAGGAAGAGCCCCCCGGGCACGAAGAGGCCGATCGCGGCAAGAATCAGGAGCCACATGTGCAGAGGTTGGAAGCCTAGAAGGTGATGCTGTACCCCAACCGAACCGGGAATCCGCTGCTGGCCGGTGAGAGCAACGCGCGATCATACCCCGCCTCGAGCGAGACGAACGTCCGTCCCCGCCAGCGCCACCGCGCGCCGGCACCGAGTGCAAACGCAGCGCCGCTCCCCGCAATCTGCGTCTCGCGCTCCGCGTCGGTACACCCGCTCGGTGGCGTCGAGCCGGGCGGCACACCCGGAGCTTCGCAGTAGAGCGCGACCAGAGGCGCCGTCGACGTCGAGCGCGACACCCTCCCAACCATTCCGAATGAGTAGAGGCGCACCGACGCGGTCCGCCAAAGCGTGAGCTCCGGCCCGATCGACCACGTGCGCAACCGAGCATCACCCCCCAGCTGCCCGTCCAAGTCGACGGACTCCATCCCCAGCTGGCGAAAGAACCGGGCACGGTCGTAAGGCAGCAGGTCTTGCTGGAGGGCAACGCGGAGCGACAGTCCGCGAACCAGATGCACCGATGCAAAGAGCCCCAGGCTCGGGCCATGCTCGAACGCCTGCGCGAACGCGCCAGATGCGGGCACGTAGGCTCCACCGGTAACGCCGACGCTCCCCTGGCCCGCCGCGGGCTGCATTAGGGCGGCGCACGCGAGGAACAGCGCGAGACACCAAGAGGGTTTGGCCATGGACCCCCCGTTAGTTGTGGACCTCAAAGGTGAAGACAACTCGGCGCACATTCGTCGGCGGGCTCGCGCCGTCTGATCCAGTCAGGATTTCAATTTCGGCGCGATCCATTCCGACGAACCCGGGCGCCGCTTGATACACGAACGTGATCACCCAATTGGTCCCGGCGTCGCGACGGATCTCGCTCACGCTGAAATGCTTCGGCTGAGTGGAGATCCGCGCCCCATCTTCATCCCCGCCGACCGTCGGATACGTGTACGTCTCACCGCTCGCCAAGGAAGCGGTGACGTAGTCGACCGTCACGGAGTCCCTGCAACCAGTTGCGAGTGCGAGTCCCGCGATCAACCAGACGTGTCGTGTGTTCATAAGCTCCTCCTGTCGCTCTCATTGAACCTTGGCGCTGGCGCCGCGACTTCGCAATGTCTACTGCTGTTGCGACACCGCCACAACATTCACGCGGACGAATTTCTCCGTCGCCGGGATGCGACGCCAAAAGTTGAGCAGCGAGGGCCGCCGCGGCAGCACCAGCACCGCGTCCCCCGGCGGCGCCTCGGCGAGACCATCAAGAATCACGTACACCGGCCGCGGATCGTCCGGGATCTGCACGCGATACCGGGCGCCGTGCCACGTGAGCTCCTCGCCCCCTTCCAGAAAGACGTCGTCGTCGACCTTCCACACCCCCTCGGCGATCCGCTCGCCCGACCGATAGAACGCGGGATCGAAGGGCTCCCCTTCGTGCCGCTTGAAGTTTTCCTCGGCGGCCCAGTCGTACGCTTCCAAGGCCGCCACGTTGGCGCGCCACTCGAGGTGATGCCGCAGCTCGTGGGTCAGCGTCTCCCATGCCTCTGCGCGCCAGTCGAAGTCGCCGAGGCGGGCCAGGGCCTGAAATGAGCCGTGATAGAGAACGACGCGGGACTGCAGGTCGGCCCCCGAACCACTCCATTCGAGGGGAATGCATTCGCCCAACGTGTACACGTCGCCGCGGAGGGGATGGGGAACCGTCTTGGGGCTGACCTCGACGGCCACGACCCCATTCTGGAATTCTTGAGGCACATCGCGCTGCAGGCGCTCTACGAGTGAGCGGAAATCATCGAGCCGCACAGGCTCACCCGGTGAGCTGTTCCTTCAAATAGTCGACGAGCTTGGCGCTGGCGACACGAATCTGCTTGAGCGTATCGCGGTCGCGCACGGTCACCGTCTGATCCTGCGACGTCTGGCCGTCGATCGTGATGCAGAAGGGCGTCCCCGCCTCATCCTGGCGGCGATAGCGGCGGCCAATCGACCCGCCGTCGTCGTAGAACACGTTGAGTCGCTTGCGCAGATCGTCGTAGATCCGTCGCGCGATGTCGGGCATCCCGTCCTTATTCACGAGGGGGAACACTGCCGCCTTGAGCGGCGCCAGCTCGGGCTTGAGCTTGAGCACGACGCGCAGCTCTTCCTTGTCAGCCCCATCCTCGTTCTTGACCGCCTCTTCGCGGTACGCGTCGCACAGCACCACGAGCGTGGTGCGGTCGGCTCCCGCCGAGGTCTCGACGACGTTGGGGACGAAGCGCGTGTTCGTCGTGGTGTCGAGATAGTCGAGCTTCTTGCCCGAGTACTCCTGGTGGCGCGACAGATCGAAGTCGCCGCGGTTGTGAATCCCCTCGAACTCGTTCCAGCCGAACGGGAACTCGTACTCGATGTCGTAGGCGTCCTTGGCGTAGTGCGCCAGCTCGGTCTTGCCGTGCTGATGCCAACGCAGCTTCTCCTGCCGGATGCCCAGGCCCTGGATCCACTTCATCCGCTCGCCACGCCAGAACTCGAACCACTCGCCGTCCGAACCCGGCTTCACGAAGAACTGCATCTCCATCTGCTCGAACTCGCGCGTCCGGAAGATGAAGTTCCCGGGTGTGATCTCGTTGCGGAACGCCTTGCCGATCTGCGCGATGCCGAAGGGGATTTTCTGCCGCGACGACTGCAGCACGTTCAGGTAATTGACGTAGATCCCCTGCGCCGTCTCGGGCCGCATCCAGATCACCGCCGCGTCTTCTTCGACGGGGCCCATGAACGTCTTGAACATCAGATTGAACTGGCGCGGCGCGGTGAGCGTGCCCTTCATGCCGCAGACGGGGCACTGGGCGTCGGGCTGGCCGGGCGTCCCCTTGATCTTGGGATCGTCGGCGCGAAAACGGTTCTTGCAGTGCTTGCAGTCGACCAGGGGATCGGTGAAACCCGCGACGTGCCCCGACGCTTCCCACACCTTGGGATGCATCAGGATGGCCGCGTCGAGCCCCTCGATGTCCTCGCGCTCGTGCACCATCGAGCGCCACCAGCGCTCTTTGATGTTCTTCTTGAGCTCGACGCCCAGCGGCCCGTAATCCCACACGGAACCCAGGCCGCCGTAGATCTCGGAGGACTGAAACACGAACCCGCGTCGCTTGGCAAGCGACACGAGTTTCTCCATCGTTTTGTCGACAGGTGGCATAGGGACGCGGAAGTTACAATCCCAGGGCCTCGCGCGCGACCTGCGCGGCCAACCCGGTGAGCGCGGGCGCGTCCAGGATTCGCCCCTCGGCGCCCACGGCGTGCACGCCGATCATCTCTTCGACCCGGCCGGCGACGACGGCCACCTTTATCCTGGCCACCTGGGCGCGACGCACCACCTCGCCCGTGACTTTCCCCACGAACGACGTCCGGTCGAAGACGCCCTCGGCGGTAATCACGAGGTCGGCCTTGGCGAGCGCGGCGTCGAAGCCCACGCGGGCGAGCACCCAATTGGCGCCGGCCGTGAGCTGCGCGCGGGCGAAGAATGCGAGCCCCGCGCCGAGGCCCCCGGCCGCTCCTCCCATCGGCATCGTGCCGAGTTCGGCGCGGCCCGCCTTGGACCAGAGGACCGCCAGCCGAGCGAGTCCCTGCTCGAGGCGCACGATCTCCTCGGGTCGCGCGCCCTTCTGCGGTCCGAAGATCGGCGCCGCGCCATCATCCCCGAGCAGCGGCGTCGTCACGTCGGCGAGGCCAACGACGCGCGCGTGCAGCGCCCACCCCGGCCCAAATGAATCGAGGTTCGCCAGCGACCCGCCCCCCTCGGCGAGCGATTGGCCCGCGGCATCCTGGAACGTCCACCCGAGTCCACGCGCCGCGCCGGTGCCGCCATCGACGGTCGCGGTGCCGCCCAGGCCCACGACCACCGTCTTCGCGCCGCGATCCGCAGCCTCCCAGATCAGCTCACCGACGCCGCGCGTCGTGGTGCGGAGGGGGTCGCGCTCCTCGGGCTCGAGCAGCGCGAGCCCGCACGCACTCGAGCTTTCGAGGATCGCCGTCTCGTCATCGATCCAACCCAACTCCGCGCTGACGCGGTCACCAACGGGGCCCGTTACCTCGAGGCGCTCGCGCAGCGAACCGGGCCCGAGCACCGCGTCCAGCAGACCGTTGCCACCGTCGGCGACCGGGCACTCGAGCACTTGGGCTTCGGGGAGGGCTCGGCGCACGCCGGCCGCGATGGCCTCAGCGACCGCCCGGGGACCGAGCGTGCCTTTGAATGCAGTGGGGGCGACCAGGACGAGCGGAGGCACACGCCAAGTTGCGACGAGGCTAGCCTACGCACCAGAGTGCCGCATATTGCAAGAAACAGTGCAAAAAGCTATAAGATTCGCTCATGCACAAACATTTGGGTCATTGGAGTGACACAAGTTACGGCGGGGCATTGTTCTTGCTACTTAGCGCCCCGGATTCTCTGCTCAGGGCAAACCGACCGGTGACGGCGGGGCGCAAAGCCAAGGGTCTCGGAAATGATCGAGACAGCCAGGCTGCCAGAGGTGGCTTCATCCCATGGCCCGTGAGCGAGAGAAGGAGTTCGCTTCGCTCACATTGGGTTCTAGGGCGCACAATGTGCGGCAGGCGATCACCCCCCGGGGAAACCTGGGGGGTTTCTCTTTTCCATCCCGGGCTGTCGCCCGGGGTTAAGGCGGTCTAGGCCTGGCTGACCCCGGGCGCAAGCCCGGGGTTAACGGGCCTAGTCAGTTCACCTCAATAATCTGATCTCTCCTCGTACCCACGCTCACATACCTCACTGGCGCCCCCGCCAGATCTTGTAATCTGTCGACGTAGGCTCGTGCGGCCGCCGGCAAGTCCGCCAGCCTCCGCGCCTCCGTCAACTCCTTCTGCCATCCCGGAAGCGTTTCGTAAATCGGCTCCACCCGCCCAATCGTCTCCACGTCCGCCGGCATACTGTCGACTTGCACACCGTCGAGCCGATAGCCAACGCA
>DATHDT010000359.1:0-19100 GCA_035318905.1 Gemmatimonadales bacterium
CGATCTCGAAGAGCTGGCGCTTTTCGGGGGTCTCGAGCGGCGGTGCCGGCAGCTCCTCCATGATGTGCTTGTAGCCGATCGAGAACGAGTCCTCGCCGTCGAACGGCACGCCGCCTGTGAGGCACTGGTACGCGACGACGCCGAGCGAATAGATGTCGCTGCGGCCGTCGAGCGCCTGCGCCTTGGCCTGCTCGGGACTCATGTAGTGCGGTGTCCCGATCGACATGCCGGTCCCCGTCAGCTTGCCGCCGGACGCCGCCTTCGCGATGCCGAAGTCGGTGACCACCGCATGCCCGTGCTCGTCGAACATGATGTTGTCGGGCTTGATGTCGCGGTGCACGATGCCGCTCTTGTGCGCGTAAGCGAGGGCGCGGCACACGTCGGCGAGCACGCGGCGAATCTCGGCGGGGGGCAGGCCGGCGCCACGCGCGGCGAGCACGCTGGAGAGCGGCTTGCCGCGCAGGAACTTCATGACGAAGTAGATGACCCGCCCGGATTTCCCGACCCGGTAAATCGGGATGATGTTGGGGTGCTCGAGTTTGGCGGAGGTGCGGGCCTCGCGCTGGAACCGCTCGACGAATTCCTTGTCGAAGGCGAGGGAGAACGGCAGAACCTTGATGGCGACTTCGCGATCGAGCTCGGTTTCCTTGGCCTTGAAGACGATCGCCATGCCGCCGCGGCCCAGCTCGTCGATGACTTCGTACTCCTTTTGGAGCTCCTTGCGCACCATCTCGATTTCGGTGAGCTCCTGCGACTCCTTGATCGCGCCGGACGGCGTCGTCGCCGTCAGGTCGAGGCCGCAGGAGTCGCAGAACTTCGCGCTATCCTTATTCTGGGTGCCGCAGCGGGAGCAATACAATCCGGTCTCCGAAGGAGCCGGGGTAACTTAGGTCTCCGCCGGAGTTGGGTCAACCGACTAGCGCGCCACGACTTGGAAACGCCGCGTCCGCGTGGCGCTGACGCCGCTCGCGGAATCAGTGATGACGACGGTGAGCCGGTACATCCCCTTCCCGACATCGCGCAGGGCCACGCCGCGATGCACGCGCGTGACGGGTCCCTCGGCCGCCGCGTCGAACTCGAGCAGCACGGGCGCGCGCCCGCCGCCGAACAAACTCCCGATCGCGCCGAGCAGCGAGCGCCGCCCCTCGCGCTCGAGGCGCACGACGGTGTGGTAGGTCGCGCCGCGCGGCAACCCGTAGACCTCGTAGTACAACTCGGCGGCGCTGCCCTCCGGAAACCGGCTCAGCGGATTGAGCCGCACCGTGTCGCCCGACGTCACCCACACGAGTCCCGATCCCTCGCGGCCCAACACGACGTCGCTGACGGCGAAGGCCGTTCCGGTCAACGGGCGAACGTCGAGCGTATCTTGCCGCACCAGATCCCCCGCGCTGCCGTCGGGCGTCATGACGAGCAGGCGGTAGCGGTACCGCCCCGCCGGCACCGGCAGAGCCAGGCGGCCCGTGAGGTACGCCGGCCGGCGCAGCGCCTCGCGCGCGCCGAACACGCGCAGCGTGTCGAGTCTCGCCACGACGCGATCGGCGGAATCGGAGACGACGACCCGGAAGTGCAGCGGGTAGAGCAGCCCGGCGCCCTCCCCCGCTGATTCCGGCGTCAACCGCTCGCCCGGCACAGCAAACACGACGTGCAGCATCTGGCCCTGCCCGACGCCGGGGCCGGCGGCGATGACGAACTCGCTGGCAACGACGTCGAGCGCCTCGTCGAAGCGTTGGGCGTAGCTGTCGCTGGTGGTGCCGACGGCGATGCTGCGGCGTCCGTGCGCGCGGTCTTCGCTGAGCGCGCTGCCGGGGGCGTTGAGGCTGTGCCCCACTCGTCCGTACAGGGACCCGAACTCCTCGCGAGACGCGTACAACTCGGAGACGCGGGGGTCGGAGTAGGCCCCCGCCTGGACGCCGCTGCGGAACCCGAGCGCGTCCACGAGGCTCTCGATCAACTTGTAGTCCTGCACGTCGCCCCGCGCCGCAAAGTGGAAAACCAGATCCCCGCCCTCCGCGGCCTCGCGGCGGTACAGCCAGCTTTCGTTGGGCGCGCAGCCCTCGCCGTTCGGCTGCTCGACCTCGGGGCAGGCGAAGCGCGCGCGCCGGTCGGGCTCGCCGTGCCGCAGGTAGATCACGCCGCGGTCGTCGAATTCCGTTTGCTTCGCGCGGTAGACCTCGGTGATGTCGTAATGCCGGTGGCGGCTGACGAGTCGGAAACTGCGCCGAACGTAGAACCAGCGCCGGTAGTGCTCCGCCAGACGCTCGCCCACATCGCGCGCTTCGACGACGTCGCGTCGCGACCAGAACGCCTCGAGCCAGCGCGCGCGTGCCGGCGGATCGGGGAGCGCGTCGAAGGCCGCCAACTCGACCGAGTCCGCGATCCACGAGAGGTCGGAGCGGTACAACGTGAGGGCGCCGGCCGACGTGGCCGCGCGCGCGCCCGCGAAGTACGCCGTCCACGCGTCCGTGCGGCGGCGGGCGAAGTAGAACGTGCGCGCGATCTCGAGGAGCCCCACCCCGGAGTCGCCGCCGACGGCCAGGAACGCCCGGAAGCCGGCGATGGCCGAGTCGGCCTCGCCGGCTTCACGCTCCACCCGCCCCCGAACGAGCTGCACGTCGGCGTGGCGCCCGGCCGGCGATCCCGCGGCCAGGCGCACCGCGGAGAGCGCGACGTCGAGACGCGGCTTGATGCGCTGCGTCAGCGCCGTGTTCGCGAGGTCCACGACCGCGAACGCGAAGCTCGGATCGACCTCGGTCGCCCGCGCGAACGCGCGCGCCGCCTTGGAGAGGTAATCCTTGCCCAACATTTGGCGCAGGTTCTCGAGCGCGAGCACCGAGCTCTCGCCGAGGGCCAGCTCCGCCAGCCCGAGACCGTACCACGGGTAGGGCCAGTCGGGCTGCAGTTCGGCGGCCCACTCGAATTCGCCCGCGGCGTCGTCATAGTGCGACTTGACGGTCAACTCCCCGAGCCGGTACGCGATGAACCCGAGGCGGAGATGGACCAGCGGATCGTCACGCCGTTGCCTGGCGATGACCATCGTGGCGGCTTCGAGCCTGCCGAGGCTGGCGCTGTCGGTAACGGAGGAGAGGGAATCACGCAGCGCTTCGATCCCCGCCCGGTCGGCGGGGGATTGAGCGGGGAGTCGCGTCGCCGTGGCGGCGGCCAGGGTGAGCAGAGCGAGGAGCGCGCGTGACATCGCCTGCATTATACGCCGCGGGAAACGCGCCGATTCAGGCCGCGCGGGTTCGCGCTTCGTCAGGAAGGTTTGGCCCTTTCGACGCGTCGGTTTGCCCAATATCTTGGCGTACCTTAATTTATGCGCCCTGTGGAGTACCCCCGCGCGTGAGCGCCTGCACCTTCTGTGGCCGCCAGAACGAAGCCGGCGCGCAGTTCTGCACCGACTGCGGCAAGCCCCTGACCCAAGCTGCCGCCGCGAAGGCCGCGATGGCGGCCGCCGCCGGCGGAGGCGCGGGCGTGGCCCGCACCAGCGTGCTGCCCCACCCCGCCGCCGCCGCCGAGAGCCACGCCTGCCCCGTCTGCGGCGCCGCGCTCGATCCCAGCATCCTCGGTCGCTTCACGCCGGACCGCCGCGCCGACCAGCGCTTGACCCTCGTGCTGCTCGAGGAGGGGGGCGTGGAGGTGCAACGTTTCGAGCGTAAACAGACGTCGACGAGCATCGGCCGCGTGGACGGCGACATCGTGTTCAAGGACGACGCATTCATGTCGCCCTTGCACGCCAAGCTCTCCTGGGAGGAAGGCCGCCTGGAGGTGCGCGACCTGGGCAGCCGCAACGGGACCTGGGTCTTCCTCGAGGCGCCGTACCGGCTGCTGGACGGCGACCAGTTCCTCATCGGCTCGCAGGTGATTCGGTTCCGCCGCCTCGGGTATCCCGGACCACATGCCCCCGACGCCGACGCGACGAAGCGCATGGGCAGCCTGGCGCCGAGCGCCGACATCGCGAACCTGACGCAGCTCCGCTCGGACGGCAGCTCGCGCGACTCGATCCAGCTGTCGCCGGGACGCGACGTGCACATCGGCCGCGAGCGCGGCGATTGGATCTTCCCCTACGACCCGTCGATGAGTGCTCAGCACGCGACGGTCCGCTCCGAAGACGCCGACTTCGTCCTGCTCGACGACCACAGCCGCAACGGCGTGGCAATCGCGGCCCGCGGGGCGATGGTGCTGCAGCACGGCTCCCGGATCATGGTAGGCGACAAGGTCCTGCGCGTCGAGCTGCCGTCGTGAAGATCTGCCCCGTTTGCTCCACCGAGTACGCCGATGACGTGAAGTTCTGTCCCAACGACGGACAGACCCTCCGCTCGGCCGCGCCGGCGACGGACCTCGTGGGGCAGGTGGTGGCGGACCGCTATCACGTGATCAAGAAGCTGGGCGAGGGCGGCATGGGCCAGGTGTACCTCGCCGAGCACGTGAAGATGGGGCGGCGCAGCGCGATCAAGGTGATGAACCCATCCATGGTCCATGACCCGGATGCCGTCGCGCGCTTCAACCGCGAAGCGTCGAACGCGAGCCGCATCACCCACCCGAATGTCTGCGCGATCTACGATTTCGGCGAAACGCCCGAGGGGCTGATCTACCTCGCGATGGAGTTCATCGAGGGCGAACCGCTGACCGAGCTGCTCGAGCGGGACGGCGCGCTGCCGGTGCGGCGCGCCGTGGGCATCTTCGTCCAGGTCGCCGACGCGCTACAGGCGGCGCACGACCTCGGCATCGTCCACCGCGATCTGAAGCCCGACAACATCATGCTGGCGCAGAAAAAGGGCGGCGATCAGGTGAAGGTCGTCGACTTCGGGATCGCCAAAGCGGTCGGCGGCGACGAGTCGGGTCAGAAGGTGACGAAGACCGGACTCGTCGTGGGCACGCCCGAGTTCATGAGCCCCGAGCAGTTGTCGGGCGACAAGCTCGACGGGCGCAGCGACCTGTACTCGCTCGGGCTCGTGTTTTACCGGATGCTCGCCGGCAAACTGCCGTTCGAGGCGACCACCGTACAGGAAACGATGATCAAGCGCCTGACGGACGAGCCCGCGAAGCTCGCGGCGTCGCGCCCCGATCTCACCTTCCCTCCGGGCCTCCAGGCGGTGCTCGACAGCGCGCTCATGCGCAACCCGCTGGAGCGCTACCAGACGGTGGCGAAATTCGCCGACGACGTGGAGTCGGTGACGGGCATCGGGCGGAGCACGACGGGCGGCGTGCCGCAGACGCGTGCCGGGATCACCGACACCGAGGGCAAGACGCAGCTGCTCGACACGTCGGCGGGTCTGACGCAGCGCATTTCGGCCACGCGCGCTGCACCCCCGACGCCCCCTGCGCCAAAGAAGCGCTCGCTGATCCCCGTGGCCGTAGGCGTTGTGGCCGTCCTGGCCGCCGGTGGGGCATGGGTGGCGTTGTCGGGCGGCCAGAAAAACAATGCTGTGTCCCCCGACACGGCGGCGATCCGGCCCGACACGCAGAATGCAGATTCCAATCGCCGGGGCAGCGGCGGGACCCCGACCCGTGGCAACTCGCAGACCCTCGCCAACCGCGACCCGGGCACCCGGCGCGGTACCGATGCGCCGACGAGGGGGGGCCCGGTCGTCAACGCGGCCCGCGCCGCTGAGGCGCTCGACTCGCTTAACGAGATTGTTGACACGCGGCCGCAGTTCGCGCGCGACTCGGCGATGGTCTTGTACAACGCGGCCACCGTCACGGCGACCGACAAAGCGATGGCCGCGTTTGTCATCGCCAACACGTTCTGGAAGCAGGGGGAGCGCTCGCAGGGGTGCCAGTGGATCACGCGGGCCAAGACGCTCGATCCGGCGACGCCGACCTACACCACCCTCGCTCGGGAGCAGTGCCAATAGGCATGTTCGGACGCTCCGCCGCCAAACCCATTCGCGTGCAGGTGTTCGGCAAGACCGACGTCGGCCGGACGCGCGAGCACAACGAGGACCGCTTCCTCGTCGCGGATCTGACGCGCAAGGATGCGTCGCTCCTGCCCCAGGTGCGCCAACACGACCTGGGCGAGCGCGGGTCCCTGTTCGTCGTCGCCGACGGCATGGGGGGCGCGGCGGCCGGAGAGCTGGCGAGCCAGATGGCCACCGACACCATCTTCGCGCACCTGCTGCGGGCCTGGAACGCCGAAACGGAAGCGACGCCGCAGCGCTTCGCCCATCGGTTGAAGGAAGCCGTCGAGGTCGCGAACGCGAGCATCCACGCGCACGCCAAAGCGCACCCCGAAGTCAAAGGGATGGGCACGACGACGACCGCCGCCGGCGTGCTCGGCGACCACCTGTACCTCACGCAGGTCGGCGACAGTCGCGCCTACCTGGTGCGCGGCGGCGTAGCGCACCAGCTCACGAAGGATCAGTCGCGGATGCAGCGTCTCGTCGAAGCGGGCGAGCTGACCGAAGAAGAGGCGGCCCAGAGCGAGCGCCGCAACATCATCCTGCAGGCGCTCGGTCCCGACCCCAAGGTCAAGGTCGATTTGACGCACCAGGAAGTGCGGCGTGGCGACGTCCTGGTGCTCTGCTCCGACGGTCTGTCGGGACAGGTCAAGAAGGAAGAGATCGCGCAGGTCGTCACCCAGGCGAATGGCGACCTGTCCGCGGCGTGCGACAGGCTCATCGCGATGGCCAACGAGCGCGGCGGTCCCGACAACATCACGGTCGTGATGGCGCGGTTCGACGGCGACGGCCTCCGGTCTTCGGGAAACCAGGAAGAGGTCGGCCACCAGGTGTACCCGCTGATCGACACGGAGACGAGCACGGAGCCCGTGCCGATCTATAAGGGCAGCAAGCCCCCGGTGCCGAACAAGGAAACGCAGGACGCCCGCTTCCGCGTGTTCACGATCGTGCTGGCGGCGATCGCCGCCGCCGCCGCGGTGGTCTGGTACTTCACGCGGAGCCCGTGAAAGCGCAATTCAAGTTCTTGTCCGGGGCCCGCGCCGGGCAGGTCGAGGCTTTCGGCAAAACCTACATCGGCCTCGGCCGCCATCCGCTGTCCGACGTGCGCTTCGACGCCGAGCGCGACCTCGACGTTTCCTCTCGCCATGCCGCC
Source organism: Gemmatimonadales bacterium (assembly GCA_035318905.1). Classification (GTDB taxonomy): domain Bacteria; phylum Gemmatimonadota; class Gemmatimonadetes; order Gemmatimonadales; family GWC2-71-9; genus 20CM-2-65-7. Next base: position 7,051 of record DATHDT010000359.1, read on the forward strand.
GTCATCCGCAAAACCGAAGGGTTCTTCCTGCAGGACCTGGGGAGCCGCAACGGCACGTTCGTGAACGGCAAGCGCATCACGGCCGATACGCCGCTCCGCGACGGCGACGTCATCGGCTTCGGCGCGACCGGGCCGGCGCTCGAGTTCCATACGATGGAGGGCGCCGCGAGCGACGACCTGGCGACGACGGCCGCAGAGGGGATGGCGGTGCGCGCGTCGTCGCCGCGCGAGATGGTCCCGGCGCGGCCGTCGGCCGCCCCGCGTTCCAGCACCGGCGTCCGCATCGCCGTCGAGGTGGCGCGCCAGACCGCACAGCTACGGCGCACGACGAAGGTCTTGATCGGGTTCCTGCTGCTGACCGTCGGGTTGTTCGGGTGGCTGCAATGGCAGGCCGCGAGCCGCACCCGCGAGCTGCTGCAGCTGCAGGCGCGCGCCGACAGTCTGATGGCCGAGGCCCGGCAGCTCTCGACGCAGTTCCAGTCCCAACTGAAGGGCGTGCGCGACGCGCTCGCCGAGTCTCAGGCCGAGACCGCGCGCTTGCGGAACGAGCTCGAGGGCGCGGGGGGCGATGCGTCGTCCGTGGCGCGGCTCCGCTCTCAGCTCGCCGACGCGGAGCGGCGGCAGCGCGCCTTGGTCGGCGCGGTCGGCGGTGTGAATTACCGGGCGATCTCCCACAAGAATCAAGACGCCGTCGCGATGGTGCTGGTCGAGTTCTCGGAGACGGAGCGCTTCAGCGGCACGGCGTTCGCGATCGATTCGAACGGCACCATGGTCACGAACAAGCACGTGCTGGTTGGGGAAGACGGCACCCGCACGCCGCGACGCATCGGCGTGATCTTCTCGGGCAGCACGCAGATGTTCCAGGGCGAGATGGTCGGCGTGTCCCCCACCGCCGACATCGGCGTGCTGCGCGTGCGGATCAAGGGCGGTACCCCACGCGTCTTCGGCCTGGCGCGCACGCGCCAGGGCGTCGAGCGCGGCGATCCGATCGCGATCATCGGCTACCCCCTCGGCTTCGATCTGCCGATGGAGGCGCACGGCCAGTTCCCCATCGCCGAGCCCACGCTGACCGTCGGCACGGTGAGCAAGGCGCTCACCGCCGTCGTCCAGGTCGATGGGTACGGCGCGCCCGGTTCGTCGGGGAGTCCGATCTTCGATCGCGATGGCCGAGTGATCGCGGTGCTCTACGGCGGGCAAACCGAATCTCAGGGCAAGATCATCTTCGCGGTGCCGGCGTATCTCGTTGCGGAGTACCTGCGGAGTCTCAACCTGCTGCGTTAGCGCCACCCGCATCCACGAGTTCCGTGGCGCGTGTCCATCGCTCAATACCTGCCTCCAGCCTGCGCTTGAGTGTCTCGAGCTGGGCGCCCAACTGCCGGGCCTTCGCCGCACCTTCGGGCCGCGTGTAGAGCGCCGGATCCTCGAGCGCCGCCACCACACCCGCCACCTGCCCTTCCAGCTCCTCTACCGCCGCCTCGGCTTGCGCCAGCTCACGCTTGGCGCGGCGCAGCAGCTCGCTCGGATCGTCGCTTTTGGCCGTGCGGGCGACGCGCTGCCGCTCGTGTACCTGCCGTAGGGCTTGGTCTTCGGCGGCTTGCACGGACGCGGCGTGCGCTCGCTCCGCGCTGACTTCCTCCCATTCCGAGAAGCCGCCGGCGAATTCGGTCATATGCCGGTCGTGCAATACCCAGATACGCGTCGTCAGCGTCCGCAGCAGCTCGCGATCGTGACTGACGAGGATCACGGTGCCATCGTATTCGCCGATGGCGTCCTCGAGCGCTTCGATCGACTCGACATCCAGATGATTCGTCGGCTCGTCCAGGATCAAGAGGTTGGCGCGCGACAACATCAGAATCGCGAGGGCGAGGCGTGCGCGTTCCCCGCCTGAGAGCGAGTCGGCGCGGCGCAGCACCTCCTGCCCCGAGAAGCCGAAGCGGCCGAGGTGCCCCTGGATCTGCCCGCGCTCCCACTTCGGTCGCAGGGTGGTGATCACTTCATACAGCGTGCGATCGAGCGGCACCTGCGAGAGGTCCTGCCGGTAATAGCCCGGGGTGATCGATGCGCCGAGCCGCAGCTCACCGCCCCGCGTGGGATGCTCGCCCAGCAACGCCCGGAGCAGCGTCGATTTCCCGGTCCCGTTGCGTCCGAGGATCCCCAGGACGTCGGTGCGCTCCAACGTCCCGCTGAACCGTTCGATCAACGCGCGGGTGCCGACGTCCACGCTCACGTTGTTGGCGGCCACCACCTGGTCGCCGCCCCGCTCCGCCACCTCGAACCGCAGCGCCATCGTGCCATCGGCGCCGATCACCGGGCTGAGCCGCGGCAACCGGTCGAGACGCTTGCGCCGTCCTTTGGCCTGCTTGGTGTTCTGACCCGCGATGTTGCGAGCGATGTAGTCCTTCTCGTGCGCGATGACGCGCTGCTGTTGCTGGAAGGCGCGCTGTTGCGCGAGTCGCCGCTCGGCACGCTGCGCCACGAACGCCGTGTACCCAGCGGAATACGGCGTGGCGGTGTCGCCCTCGAAATGGAGCACGTGATCGACCGTGGCGGCGAGAAACGCGCGATCGTGGCTCACCAGCAGCACGGTCCGGTCGTTCGCCGTGAGGTATTGCTCCAGCCAGCGCGTCGTCTCGAGATCGAGGTGATTGGTCGGCTCGTCGAGGAGCAGGACGTCGGCGGTGGTCATCAGCTGGCGCGCCAGGCCGAGCCTGCCGAGCTCGCCGCCGCTCAGGGCGGAGAGCGGAGTGACGCGGGCTTTGACGGGGTCGAACTCGAGGCCGTGCAACACCGCGTCAATCCGCGAAGTGACGGCGTAGCCGCCCTCGTGCTCGAAGCGCTCCAGATCCTCGCCGTAGCGGGCCAGGGCCTGTGGCGAGGCATCGTGCGCGAGCTGCGCGGCCTGCTCGACCAGCGACTGCTCCAGAGCCAGCAGATCGGCCAGCTCGCCGGCCGCCGCCGCCCAGACGGTCGTGGCGCTGCCGTAATTGCGGTGCTGCTCCAGCAGCGAGACGCGGAGGCGGGGCGCGCGCCCGATGGAGCCGCGGGTCGGCTCGAGCTCACCGGTCAGGAGCCGGAACAGGGTCGTCTTCCCGGTCCCGTTGCGGCCAACGATGCCCCAGCGCTCGCCGGGGGAGACCGTGAACGAGACATCCGAAAACAGGGTCGTAGCGCCGAAGTCCACCCCGACGCCGCTAAAAGCAATCTGAGTCACGCGGTAATGTAGCGGGTGCCGGTAGCTCAGTACTCCTTAGCGGCCCCCCGTCAATGCTTTCACGAAGCGATACGTGAAGTCCGCGCCCTCGTAGTAGGCGCGCACGCCGATGCGCTCGTCGCGGCCGTGGGCGCGGATGTCGTCCGCGTCGAGAAACACGCCCGACACTCCGTACACCGGCATGCCTGCGTTGCGCAGATACAAACCGTCGGTCGCGCCGGTCTCCATGTTGGGAATCACGGGCACACCAGGCCACATGGCGCTCGTGACGCGCTCGAGCGCTCCCACCACCTCGGGCACGAGTGGCGATGGCGGTGAGGGGACCGCCGAGTCTTTCACCCACAAGGTGACGGAGTCGTTGCCAATCGCGCCGCGGATCGCCGCCACGACGTCCGCGGGCCGCTCGTCGGGAAGCAGGCGACAGTTGACGACGGCGCGGGCCGTCTGCGGCAAGGCGTTGTCCGCATGGCCTGCCTCGACGCGCGTGGCGACGCAGGTCGTGCGCAGCTGGGCGTTGAAGAACGTCGAGGCCGCCGAGAGACGAGCCGCCGCGGCCGCATCAGGAGGGCTCTGGAGCACGCCGCGCACGTCGGCGGCCTGGGCCGCGGGCATCGTGCCCGCCACGCGCGTGAAGTAGGTGCGCGTGATCTCGTTGAGACGCAGCGGGAACGTGTACCCGCCGACGCGGGTGAGCGCGGCCGCAAGCTCGTAGATGGCATTCCTGGGTGTGGGCAACGAGCTGTGGCCGCCGGGATTACGCACTTCGAGCCCGAGGCTCATGTAGACCTTCTCGCTCGCTTCGACATTGCGGGCGAACCGCTTGCCGTCTCGAAGCAGCGGATCGCCGCTGTCGCCGTTGATGCAGTAGACAGCGTCGATCAGGTCGCGATGGTTCTGCAGCAGCCACTGCACGCCGTTGTAGTCGCCTCCGCTCTCTTCGCCCGCGGTGAGCGCGAGAATGATGTCACGATCGGGGACGAAACCCTCGCGTTTCAGGCGCACCAGCGTGGCCACGAACAACGCGGCCATGTCCTTGATGTCGCTCGTACCGCGCCCGTAGAAGAACCCGTCCTTTTCCGTGAGGGTGAACGGGTCGAGGGACCAGTCCTCACGCCGCGCCTCGACGACGTCGAGGTGGGCCAGCAACAGGATTGGCTGTCGCTTGCCCGTGCCCCGCAGCCGGGCGACGAGGTTGTGGTTGCCGGTCGCCGGACCCAGCACCTGAACATCCGCCGCGGGAAACCCGGCCGCGAGGAGCCGGCGGGCCATCGCTTCCGCGGCGGGCGTCGTGTTGCCATGCTCGTGAGTGGTGTTGATCGCGATCAACTCCGCGAACACATCGCGGACCAGCTGCTGATCAGGGGAGAGACCCTGTGTGAGGCTCATGACCGTGATCACGACGGCAAGCATCCGCATCCTCCGTTAGAGATCGCCGCGCTGCATTTGTTCGACGGCGTAGTGGCAGGCCCGAGCCGTCAGCGCCATGTACGTGAGCGAGGGGTTCTGGCACCCGCTCGAAGTCATCGCGGCGCCGTCCGTGACGAACACGTTCGGGACGTCCCACGACTGGTTCCAACCGTTGAGCACCGACGTCTTCGGGTCTCGACCCATGCGGGCGCTCCCCATCTCGTGGTTGGTGCCCCCCGGCGTGCTCGGCCCGCTCGTCGAGGGCTCGATGTTCTTCGCGCCCGCCGCCTCGAGCAACTCCGCCGCCGTGACGTTCATGTCGCGATGGATCGCCAGTTCGTTCTCGCTCCATTGGCACGCGATGTGGAGCGTTGGGATCCCCCACGCATCCACCAGCGTCGGGTGCAGCGTCGCCCGGTTCATCTCCCGCGGCAGCATCTCGCCGAAACCCCAGAAGCTCATCGACCACGGGCCAAGCTGGGCGAGCCGCGCCTTGAGCGCCGAGCCGATCCCCGGCGCGCGAAGCCCGTCGCGCCAGCCGCCGCGCCCCGCCTCGCCCTGAAATCCGTAGCCACGACTGAAATCGGAATGACGCGAGGTGACATTGCGGAACCGCGGCACATAGATGCCGTTCGGCCGATTGCCGATCACGCGCCGCTCGGTCCAGCCCTCGAACTCGCCGCTGGCGCCGCCCCACTTGATGTGATCCATGATATTCCGGCCGACCTGGTCGCTCGAGTTGGCGAGCCCCGAGTTGAGCAGGATACGCGCACTCTCGAGCGCCGACGCGCAGAGGCAGACGATGCGCGCTGTGTAGACGCGTTCCGTCTTCGTCACCGTGTCAATCATGCGTACGCCCGTGACGCGGTTCTTCCGCGGGTCGTGGATGAGGTTCCGCACGACGCTGAACGTGCGGAGCGTCAAACGCCCTGTTGCCTGCGCTGCCGGGAGCGTCGCGTTTACGCTGCTGAAATACGACCGCGTGATGCATCCGCGGTGGCAGGGCCCGCAGTAGTGGCAGGGGGCGCGGCCGAGGTGCGGGACCGTCAGGTTGGCGACGCGCCCGATCGTGAGCATGCGATCCCGGCCGAAGTGCGCCCGCATCCGCTCTTTGACGTGTTGCTCGACGCAATTCATGGCCATCGGCGGCAGGAACGGCCCATCGGGTAAATGCGGGAGGCCCTCGGCTTGCCCGCTCACGCCCATGAAACGCTCGACGTGGTCGTACCACGGAGCGATGTCGGCGTAGCGGATCGGCCAATCGATGGCCACGGCGTCGCGGAGATTCGCTTCAAAGTCGAGATCGCTCCAGCGATAAACCTGGCGTCCCCAGATCGTCGACTTGCCACCGACCTGACGCGCCCGGAACCAGTGGAACGGGCGATCGGCCGGCGTCGTGTACGGGTTGTCCACGTCGTCGGTCCAGAAGACGTGGCTCCACTCGTCGAACGAGACGGAGTTGCTCTGACGCGATTGACGGGCGGCGACGGCTCGGGCGTCGCCAAGGCCCCGGAACGGCATCTCCCAGGGCGGCTTGTGCTCCACGAAGTCCCGCTCCGGCGTGATCGGCCGGCCCGCCTCGAGCACGAGCGTGCGGAGCCCGAGCTCGGTCAACTCTTTCGCGGCCCAGCCGCCGGTCATCCCGGAGCCGACGACGATGGCGTCGAAGTCGGTGACGTCTCTCATACGGACGCGCAGCCGTCGTAGCGGCCCGGGAGCGGGAAGAGACCGAGCGCGCGCATGCCCGCCTCGGACGTGCACCAGCCGTACACCGTGAGGTATTTGAGCATCGCGAACCAGTGTTGGTTCGCGGCACTGCCGCGAGCGGCGCGGAGTGCGGTGACCTCGTCATCGAGTGCGGTCAGCACGGCGATTTGGTCGGCCTCGCCGCAGGCGAGGAAGTCGAGGCCCGCGCGGGCGCGACTCTTGGCATCGAGCTCCGGAAGCCCGGCGAGGAATCGCCGGCGCTCAGCGGGCGCGTACCAGTCCGCCAGCATCTTGTCGATGAACGGCGTGACGCCGGCGGCGGCGGCGCCGGGGAGGATCCGCTCCGCCGCCACGGACACATTGCTCTTGGCGAGGGGGGACAGCGCGCGGGTCCCGCCGCTTCGGTGCACGTCGCGGCCGAGGGCGAGCAGATCTGACGCGTCGAGGGTATCGAGTGTCTGGAGTCCCGCGGTCGCCACCAGCCACTGGATCAGCTCGCGTCGTTCCATCGCTGCCCTCGCTAGCGCGGCGGATGCCCGAGCGTGGGCAGCACCCGGTCGAGAAAGTCTTCCACGGGTTGCCGCCCATTGGACCCCATGCGGTGCTCGTCCATCAGGTTGATCTCCCGTGCGTTCGCCAGGGCCGCCTCGACCGGGATGCCAACCTCTTTGATGAGGTACGCGGCCCAGAGGTGACTCGCCCGCCAGGCGATCGTGCAATGGAGCAGCACTTTGCCGTTCGCGGTCCGCACCGCCTCCGCAAACTTCGCGAGCGTTTCGGGCGAATAGGGGAATTCGCCGGTCCCGCGCACGGGCAGATACACGTAGCGCATGCCGAGCGCTGCGACGAGCGCCGGCTCATCGAACTTGACGTTCCGCGTCATTTCTTCGGGTGTCCGCAGGTTCACCACGACCGTCACGCCCTGTTCGTGCAGCTCGCGCAGCGCGCGCTCCGTCGGTTGCCCGGTCACGAAGACGTCTTCGCCCAAGCGGGCGGCGCGGTCTTGAAATAACCCCGCGGTATCGAGGATGGTGGGGGCGGCGACGGCCGTGATGCGCGCCGGCTTCGTGAACTGCTGCGCGGCTACGACCCGCGGCGCGGCCGTAAGGACGCCCAAGGCGGCCACCATGAACGATGTGCTAGGGCAGTGTGAACGCCACATAAGTATCTCCCGATCGTGTTCCGAGTTTTCCGCCGCCGGCTGCAATCACCACGTACTGCTTTCCACCTACAGCGAATGTACTCGGCGTCGCGTACCCCGCAGCCGGCAATGTCGTCTCCCAGAGGAGCCGGCCCGTCGACTTGTCGAATGCCCGGAACTTGCCATCCATCGTTGCAGCAATGAACACGAGGCCGCCCGCGGTGACGATCGGACCACCGTACTGCTCTGTGCCGGACGGCTCGCCGAGTGGAATGCGCCACACGTAGTCGCCCGTGTTGAGATCGATCGCGCTCAAGGTGCCCCAGGGCGGCTTGATCGCGGGGAGTCCGCGCGAGTCGCGCCACTTCTCGTAACCGGCAAACTCGTACGGCGGCGCCGTTGGCCCGGAGATCAAAGGTTCAACGCCACGTGGTTGTGCCCGACACCCGGTGCCCCCCTCGAGCACGTAGGCAGTCACCGCGCATTTCTCCGCCTCGGGAAGCGTCGCGAATGACGGCATGAAGCCGCGACCACGCGCGAGCAGGGTATCGAACTGCTCCAGCGACATGCGGCTCGAGAGGTCAATCAGCGAGGGTGCGCGATCGCGGCCGCGCCGATCGGCGCCGTGGCACCCGGCGCAGCGCGCGGCATAGGTGTCGGCGCCGTTCACGCCTAGCCCCCCGCGCGATCTTGTCTCACGCATCGCCGCGATCCACGGCACATCGCTCGCATTCACGTAGAGCACACCGGTCTCCGGGTCCACGGCCGCGCCACCCCACTCTCCGCCGCCGTCGAATCCCGGCAGCACCAGCGTGCCCTCGCGACTCGGCGGAGTGAACAACGACCCGTGGCGCAGCCTGCGAAACCGCCGCCGCTCGGTCGGCGTCACATCGCCTTCGTTGATCGACTGCCGCGCGAAGGGGCCGGGTTTCAGGGGAAACGGCTGCGTCGGCCAGGCTCGCTCGCCCCACAGATCGGATTTGGGGACGGGGCGCTCCGTCACGGGAAAGAGCGGCTGGCCCGATTGCCGATCGAACAGGAAGACGAATCCGCTCTTTGTGATCTGCGCAACGGCGTCCACGCGCTTCGTCCCGCTCGTCACCGTGACGAGGTTGGGCGCGGCGGGAAGATCGCGATCCCACAGGTCGTGATGCACGGTTTGGAAGTGCCAGAGCCGCTTGCCGGTGAGCGCATCGAGGGCGAGGAGCGAGTTCGCAAACAGGTTGGCACCGTGGCGATCGCCGCCGTAGAAGTCGGGCGTGGCAGAGCCGGTGGGGATGTAAACGACGCCACGCGTCGTGTCCACCGTCATCCCCGCCCACGAATTGGCGCCTCCCGCCTCCTGGAAGGCCTCGGCAGGCCAGGTGTCGTACCCCAACTCTGCTGGCCACGGAATCGTATGGAAGGTCCAGCGGACCTTGCCGGTGCGCGCGTCGTACGCGCGGATGTGCCCGGGCGCCGAGCCTTCCTCCTCACCAACCCGCGTGCCCCAGATGAGCACGTCCTGGTAGACGACGCCCGGGCTCGTCGAGACGAGATATGCGTCGCCGATGTCCTGCCCGAGACCGACGCTCAGGTCGACCCAACCCGAGTCGCCGAAGCTGCGAATCGGTTTCCCTGTCCGCGCATCCAGCGCATAGAGGCGCCGCTCGATGGCGAAGAAGATGCGCTGCCCCGCCGCCCAATAGACCACGCCGCGGTTTACGTGCGGTTGGGTGTGGCGACTCGGAAACGGATCGAATCTCCAGAGCAGGGTTCCCTTGTCGGCGCGGAGCGCGACGACGGCGAGCTTGGGCGTCGTCGTGTAGAGCACGCCGTTCACGACGATCGGCGTCGCCTGAATCTCCGAGTGCTCGGGAGGAAGGTCGCCGGTGTGGTAAGTCCAGGCGACCGTGAGTTGCGCGACGTTGCCGCGATTGATCTGATCGAGGGGCGAATGACGTGTGTTGCCGGGCGCGCCACCCGTCGTACGCCAGTCGGCGCCGGGGGTCGTGGGAGGTGCGCAGGAGACGACGAGTGTGACGGCCGCTCCGAACACCAACGGCTTCAGTCGAGCTTCCATCCGCGCAGCGCGTAGTACTTCGCCTTCGGCTCACCGGTCCATCCGTTGATCCCGAGCCGAGGGAGCCACCACGAATGGACGATCACCACCGCGAGCCCGAGCAGGCCGAGAAACACAAACGCCCAGCGACGTCCGGCCGTTGCCGAGATGCCCACCACCAGGCCCGTCATGAGGATGAACTTGAGGAGGCGGCGCCACTTCGGCGTGCGCTCCTCCCAATGCCCGAACACGATGTTTCCAACGGCGAAGATGATCGCGACGACGGCGATCTCCATCCACATCAGGTGCGCTTCCCCCTGCCGCTCTGCTCGGCGAACAAGCGCCGGCCTGTCGCGTCGTCGAGGACCTCGTACATCCCGAGGATGCCGATGACTTCCTGTCCCGCGCGAATCGGGGCCTTGCCGGCACGCACCCATGTGATGGTACCGGTGGTACCGCGCTGGCGCTCGATGATGTCGAGTTTGGCCTCATTCGCCTTCACGACCGCTTCGTCGTCGATGCGGTATTTCGCGGATTGGTGCTTCCAGGGGAGCTTGGGGTCGAAGTCGTCCTTGCCGATCAACTGGGCCTTCGGCATGCCGGCATCGTGCGCGAAGTGCTCGTTGCACCCGGCAAACTTGAGCCCCGTCCCGAGCTTCCAGAACACCCGCACGGGGCACTTGGGATCGGACGCCTGGCGCACGTAACCTTCCAGCTCCGCGTTGAGTGTCGCCTCGCTCGCGGTGGCCCAAGCCTGAGAACGATCGGCCATTTCGGGATGGAGCGCCGGCCAAGAGGCCGCCATCACCTGCTGATACGCCAACAGTACGCCACGCGCCTGGTCGGCGTTCGGTGTCATCGCACGGAGTCCCCTGTCGAGGTCTCCTTAGTATGGCAGTCTAGGGCTGCGGTTTGCCAGCCCCCAGGGAGGCGCGGTCGCGGGCCTGCGCCAAGAGGCGTTCCGCGAAGTCGACGCGCTCCTGCAGCTCCGCGAGCTGCGTCGCCTGCTCGTCCAGGGTGCGGTGGGCTTCATCCAGCGCCGCGGCGTTCTCATCCATCTGCTGCTTGAGTGTGGCCAGCTCTGTTGCGGAACCGCCACGCCGGGCGATCGCCTTGGCGATCTCGCTGATGGCCCCGATTCCCATGCCTGCGAGGATGATGATGAAGACGCCGGTGAGAAAGGACATGGACGCAAGACGTCCGGGCGTGGAACGATGTTTCAGCGCTTGCGCAGGACCACGTGGGCCGCCGCGCGGCTGCCCGCGACGTGCTCCACGCATTCGTAGCCCAACGCGCGCAGGTCGATTCCCTGGAGCAGGTGTTCACCGGTCCCGAGCAGCACGGGAGAGATCACCAGGTGTAGCTCGTCGATGAGGCCGGCGCGCAGGTACTCGCGAATCGTCGCGACGCCGCCCCCGAGCCGGACGTCGCGGCCCTTCGCCGCCTCCTTCGCCTGCGCCAACGCCGCGTGGATCCCGTCGGGGACGAACCGAAACTCGGTGCCGCCCGCCATTTTGAGCGGTGGTCGCGGGTGATGCGTCAACACGAAGACCGGCGTGTGGTACGGCGGTTCGTCGCCCCACCAGCCTTTCCAGCTCTCGTCAGGCCAGGGGCCGCGGATGGGGCCGAACATGTTGCGCCCCATGATCCAGGCGCCGAAATCGAAGCCCTTCGCCGCCCACTCGTCGTCCACTCCCGTCTCGCCCGCGCCATCGCCGTACAGCTGCTGAAACGTGCGTGTGTGGAAGAACCAGTCGAACATGTCCGGCCCCCCCACGCCGAGGGGGTGCTGCAGGTCCTGGTGCGCGCCGGCGCCGTAGCCGTCGAGGGAGACGGAGAACGTGTGGACGCGAAGACGGGACAAGGTCAAAGCCTCCATCTGCGACAGAGATCCTGTGCCGCTAGAGGCCACGTCGGGAATTGAAAAGTGAAGCCTTGCTCGGCGAGCACGCCGGGCACCACGCGCCGGCTTTTCAAGACGAGCTCCGTTTCCGTCCGCATGAAGAAGGCGCCGATCTCGAGCATCCACGCCGTCGCCGGCAGTCCGAGACGAGTGCCCCACGCCTCTCGCAACGCACGCATGAAGCCCGCGTTGGGCAGCGGATTGGGAGCGGCGACGTTCACGACCCCACCGACCTGGTCCTGCTCGATGAGCCAATACACGGCCCGCACGAAATCCGCATCATGAATCCACGACACGTATTGGCGTCCATCCCCGGATGTGCCTCCCAGACCTCGACGCACGAGGGCGAGGAGCGTGTCGAAGATACCGCCACGATCGGGACTCATGACCACGGCGGACCGCAACTTCACCTTGCGAGTACGCGGAACCTCGGCACGGTCTGTCTCGCGTTCCCACGACGTCGCGACGTCGATGCTGAACCGCCAGGTCTCGGGGACGTCCCGTTCGCTGCCGCCGATGATTCCTGTGCGCTCGTCATTCGGAGCGTCAAATCGATGCGCGTAAATCGTCGCGGTGCTCGCCTGCAGCCAGACGCGCGGCGGGTGCCGTGCAGCGGCGATCGCCTCGCCCACGACGCGCG
>DATHDT010000360.1:0-3326 GCA_035318905.1 Gemmatimonadales bacterium
GCCGAAGCCCACCAGCGCCACGACCTCGAGAATCAGAAACACGAGCCGTGACAAGATGAAGCTGAGCAGGTAGTGGCTGCGCCGCATGGGCGTGGCCATATAACGCTTGAGCAGCTTGCGCTGCCGGGCCTGCACGACCGAGAACCCCACGCCCCAGATTCCGCTTCCCAGCAAGTTCATGCCGAGCAGTCCGGGGATCAGAAAGTCGATGTAGCGCGACCCCGGCGCGACCGCGCGATCGTCCCGCACCGCGACGCGGTCTTGCCGTCCCCGCGAGCGCTGCAGGGCGTCGTCCACCTCGAGTCGGGCGAGCCCACTCTCGGTGCGGGTCGAGTCATAGCGATAGACGAGCGGATCGCCGGGGACGACGAGCAGCGCGATCCGGCCGCTCCGCAGCCGAAGGCGTGCGGTCGCGGTATCGAGCACGGCCGCGATCAGGCGTGGCGACGAATCGAGCGTCGCCGCGAGCGCGCTGTCGCCGCCGCCGGGCGCGACGCCGATCTGCAACTGGCCCGGTCCCGTGTTGCGAAAAGCGAGGCCGAGGGCGAATGCGAGCACGATCGGGAATCCGAACACCCAGAAGACGGCTTCGGGCTCGCGATAGAACTCGCGCATGCGCGCGAGCGCCAACTGAAACATCGGATGCTCACGAATCACGGAGCTGCCGTCCCGTGAGCACGACGAACACGTCGTCGAGTGTCGCGTGGTGGGTAGTGAGGAGCGACAGCTCCGCGCCGCGGCTCTGGAGCAGGGCGAGGAGCGCCGGCAGGGCGCGGTGGACCTCGGCGACGGTGAGTGAGATGCCGGCGGGCGGGGGGCCGGACCGCACTGCCTTGACCCCCGGCAGCGCCTTCAGGGCTTCCTCGAGCCCCGTGACCGCCTGACCTTCGGCCAACGCGAAATCGACGACGTGATCGGCGCCCAGGGACGCGATCAACTCCGACGGCGTGCCGAGGGCAATGACCTTGCCGTGATCCATGATGGCCACGCGATCACACAGGCGCTCGGCTTCCTCCATGTAATGCGTCGTGAGGAGGACCGACCCGCCCGCAACCTTGAACTTGCGGATGATCTCCCACAACTGGCGTCGCGACTGCGGATCGAGTCCCGTTGTGGGTTCGTCCAGAAAGAGCAGCTCGGGACGACTCACGAGCGCGCAGGCGACGGCCAGGCGCTGTTTCTGGCCACCTGACAGCGTCGCGACCCGGGCACCCCGCTTCTCCTCGAGCTCCACGAGGGCCACGACCTCGTCCACCGTGTGGGAGCGGCGATAGAACGAGCGGAACAGCGCGAGCGTCTCGGTCACGGTGAGTTTGTCGGCGAGCTGCGTCTCCTGCAGCTGAATGCCGAGGCGCTCGCGCAGGGCGCGGCCCTCGGCGCCGTCGCGCCACGGCGCGCCCAGCACCTGGACGTCGCCGCCGTCCGGCGATGTCAGGCCTTCCAGGATTTCGATGGTGGTGGTCTTGCCGGCTCCATTCGGGCCGAGCAGGCCGAAGCACTCGCCGGCGGCGACAGTCAAGTCGAGCCCCGCCACGGCGGTGACGTCGCCGTAGCGTTTGGTGAGACCCACACAGCGAATGGCTGGTGCGGCGCTCAGGAGGGTGTCTGCTCCGCGTCGGGCTTCTCGATCTGCGACGCGCTCTTCAGCGACTGATCGAGCTGGATCATCAGGCTGTTCACACCCTCAGCGAGCGCGCGGAGTTTGAAATTGATGCCGCTCCCCTGCCGCGAGGCCAGCACCGCGAGGCCACCGGCGGTATCGGCCAGCGTTCCCACGTTGGCGCTGAGGGCGCGCTGACGCATCTGCGAGAGCTCGCGCGCGATGGCGCCGCAGATGTTGTTGATGATCACGGGCCGAGCCGCGCGGCTGCCCTCGAGCTCGCCGACGAGCTTTTTCACGTGCTCCACGTTCCGAATGAACCCTTGGATCAGCTCGATCTGGCGGACCTGGCCCGGTGTGAGTTTTTCGACCACTGCCTAGTTCCTCGGCGCGAGGGCGTCGGTGAGCACGCGCCCGTCGATCAGCGAGAGCGGCGTCACCCCGAGCAGCCGGCCCAGCGTCGGGGCGATATCGACGGTGTTGGCCCGGCCGCGATACACGCCGCGCTTCACGCCGCGGCCCCAGAAGATGATCGGCACGTGGGAGTCGTCGTCGCTCGGCTCTCCGTGCATGGCGATAGGCAGGTTCTCGATCCCCCACACCGATCCGGGCTGCGGCGAGACGACGAGCACGACGCCCGCGTCCGGCACGATCTGGTGGATCCAGCGGCGCGCCACCGGATCGGAGGCGGTGTCGGCGCGCGCCAGGTCGCTCACGCGGTCCACGCGTGCCACCCCTGGCACCGCGCGCATCCGCGTCGCCACCACGTCGAGGATGCTGTCGGTCTTCACGCCCAGCGCGGCGAAGCGGCCGTTGTCCTGCAGGAAGAGCATCCCGCTGTCGAAGCTGAGCCATTCGCGCGACGTGCCGGCGCCCACCTGGCGGTCCAAGTCGCGATTCACCGCTGTCACGATCGAATCGAGGAACACGCGATACACCTGCGCACCGGTCTTGGCGCGCACGCGCTCCGGGAACGAGGTCACGCCGTGATCTGCGGTGAGCACCACGACGACGTTGTCGCGACCGACCTTGTCGGTCACGCGCTTGAGGAACCACGCCAGGTACCGGTCGAGCCGGAGGACCTGGTCGTGGATCTCGCGGGAGTCGGGTCCGAAGGCGTGACCCACCGCGTCGGTGGACGAGAGGCTCACCGCAAGGATGTCGGTGCCTTTGCGGCCGAGCTTCAGCGCCTCGAGGCCATCGAGCGCAAACAGCAGGGTGAGCGAGTCGAGGTATGGCGTGCCGGCGATGGCGCCCGCCGCGCGCAGGCTGTCGGCCGGCAGCCGGTGCGGGAATAACACGTCACGGCCGAGGTTCTCCCAGGCCTCGTTGTCGTCCTCCTTGTACGCGCTGTCGGGAAGGAGCAGCGACCACGTGGTGTTGGCGGCCTTGAATGGCAGTCGCCGGGCGTTGAACGCTTTGACCCACGCCGGCAGCGAATCGGCGTAGTACCGGCTCGTGGTGAACAGGCCCGACTGGTACCAGTACACCTGTTCCTTCGCCCGTCCAATCGGCAGGATCGCACCGCGGTCCTTGCGGCTCACGGAGAGCGCGCGGCTCGTGGGATCGGCCGCCTTGAGCCAGTCGAACAGGGTCGTACCGCGGAAGCGCCGCGGCGAAGCGCCGGGCCCGGTCACGCCGCCCAGGAGGGTTGCCGCGGAGTCCTGCACGCCTTGCGAGTTGCGGATGATCCCGGTGTGCGCGGGCCAGAGTCCCGACAAGATCG
>DATHDT010000361.1:0-2821 GCA_035318905.1 Gemmatimonadales bacterium
CAATCGCGTCGCGCTGGGTGTGGTGCCCGTCGCCGATGTGCGTCGTCCGCGCCTGACGGTGATCGCCGCGATCGACAATCTCGTGAAGGGCGCCGCCGGCCAGGCGGTGCAGAACATGAACGTGATGCTCGGATTCGCCGAGACCACGGGGCTCACGTGCTAGGCGTCCGCGTCGTCAAGGTCGGCGGCAACGAGCTCGACCGCCGCGAGTGGGTCGCGGCGTGCGCCAACGCGCTCGTCGGTGCCGCGCCCGTCGTGGTCGTGCATGGCGGCGGCCAGGCCGTGAGCGCGCTGTCGCGCCGCCTGAGCCTGCCCGTCGAAAAGCGGGACGGCCTGCGCGTCACCACGCCCGAGATCGCCGAGGTGGTCGAGATGGTCCTCGGCGGGCCCGTGAACCGTCTGCTCGTCAGCGCGCTGCGCGCGGCGGGGCTCGACGCCATCGGGCTCTCCGGCGTCGACGGTGGGCTCCTCGAAGCGAGCGCCATGGGCGGGGGACTCGGCCACGTGGGGGAGATCGTGAAAGTGCGGGCCTCGTTGCTCGAGAGCCTGCTGCTGGCGGGCCTCACGCCCGTCGTGGCGCCGGTCGCGCCCGCCGCGGCGGACGGCGTGCCCTTCAACGTCAATGCCGACCACGCCGCCGCGGCGGTCGCGTCCGCCTTGCACGCGGACGAGCTGCTCTTCGTCTCCGACATTCCCGGCGTCGAGATCGACGGCGTGGCGCAACCCACGCTCGCCGCCGCCGAGGTCGAATCGATGATCGAGTCCGGCATCGCGACCGACGGCATGGCCGCGAAGCTGCGCGCCGCGGCCCAGGCGCTCGGCGCCGGTGTCCGCGCGGTCCGCATCGGCGATCTCGACATGTTCGCGAGCGCCACCGCCGGCACGCGTCTCCTCGCCACACCTCCCGCTACCCAGCCGGCGTGACCGCCGTTCAGTCGGACGCTTCGGCGTTGCTGGGCGTGTATTCTCGAGTCGGCCCCCTGTTCGTCGCGGGGGAAGGCTCGGAGTTGATCGCCGAGGACGGCACCCGCTATCTCGACTTCGTGGCGGGGATAGCCGTCAACGCCCTCGGTTACAACAGCCCCGTCGTCCGCGAAGCGGTCGTGCGCGCTCTCGATACCGGCCTCGTCCACGTCTCGAACCTCTACCGCACCGAGCCCGGCGAACGGCTTGCCGCTGAACTGACCAAGTCGTTCGGTGGGCAGGCCTTCTTCTGTAACTCGGGGGCCGAGGCGAACGAGGGAGCCTTCAAGTTCGCGCGGAAGTGGTCCAAAAAGACGGAGATCGTCGCGTTCACGGGCTCGTTCCACGGACGGCTGTTCGCGTCGCTCGCGGCCACGGACCGGCCCGACTATCGCCGGCCCTTCGAGCCCCTCCTCGCCGGCGTGCAGATCGTGCCGCTGGGCGACCGTGCCGCGACGACGCGCGCCGTCACCGACAAAACGGCTGCCGTGATCATCGAGCCCCTTCAGGGCGAGGGCGGTGTGCGGCCCGTCGATTCAGCCTTCCTGGCGTTCCTGCGTGAGTTGTGCGACCAGAAGGGCGCGGCGTTGATCTTCGACGAGGTGCAGTGCGGCCTCGGCCGCACCGGCACGCTCTTCGCCTACGAGCAGGCCGGCGTGACGCCGGACATGCTCACGCTCGCGAAGCCTTTGGCGGGCGGCCTGCCGATGGGCGCCGTGCTCGTCGCCGACCGCATCGCCGCCGCGCTGGCGCCGGGCGATCACGCCACGACATTCGGTGGCGGGCCCCTCGTTGCGGCGGTCGCGCTCGAGGTGGTCCGGACCGTCGCTGACCCCGACTTCCTCGCGGAGGTTCGGGCCAAGGGGGCGTTGTTGGGTAAGCGCCTGGAACAACTCGCCGCGAAGTCGCCCCGGGTGAAGGCGGTGCGCGGGCGCGGCCTGATGTGGGGGATCGAGCTCGCCGAGCCCGCGGCTCGGGTCTTGACGGCCGCGCGGGAACGGCGCCTGCTCGTGCTCACCGCCGGGCCTAACGTGATCCGCATCGTACCGCCGCTGACGATCAGCGAACGTGACCTGGAGCGTGGCGTCACCATCCTCGCGGAGGTGCTCGCGTGACCTCGACACTCACGACTGTCGCGCCGGCCCCCGTCATCCGCGCCGCCGTGCTCGCCGATGTGGCGCGCATGGAAGCGTTGATGTCGCCCTTCGTCGCCACGGGCGATCTCTTGCCGCGCAGCAATTACGATCTCTGCCGCCACATCAAGGAATACGTGGTGGCCGAGGACGCGGCCGGGGCTATTGTCGGCACCGCCTCGCTCAAGGTTTACAGCACGACGCTGGCGGAAATCGCGGCGCTCGCCGTGCACGACAGCCAGCAGGGCCGCGGCGTGGGCCGCGCGCTCGTGGAATCGCTGCTCGAGGATGCCCGGGCGCTCGGTCTCCGTGAGGTGTTCGGTCTGACCCGCAAACCGATGTTCTTCCTGCGGCTCGGCTTCCGGTCCGCGGAGAAAGCGGAGTTCCCCCTCAAGGTCTGGGCCGATTGCGCCCGCTGTCCCCGCCAGGACGCCTGCGACGAGGTGGCCGTAGCGCTCGCGTTATGACGTTTGGGGCGGTTTCGCTTGCCTGGTAGTTCCGCTTCACCGTGTTTTCCGAATGATGCGTTGTCTCTTGTGTTGCTGGTTTGTCGCGACGTTGGGTCTCGAGCCCGCCGTCGCGCAGCGCCGTCTTCCGTGGACGGCTCCGCCCCCGCCTCTCAGCCTGGGACAACGAGTTCGCGTCTGGACGTGGGAACCGGGTTACGCCCGTCTCGGTGCTTCGCCCTTCGCCGTCCCTCGTGACGTGCGCCTCACCGGCGCGTT
>DATHDT010000362.1:0-6134 GCA_035318905.1 Gemmatimonadales bacterium
CTCAGTTTCCAAGCCGGCACGCCCTCGAGGATGAGTTCGTTCCGGACGGTCGCAGCCCGCCGCGCCGACAACAGGTAGTTGTAGGCGAACGTGCCGACGCTATCCGTATGACCGGCGATCTCGAAGTAGATCACCTCGGGATGCGCAATCATCGACTCCGCCACGCGGTCCAGGATCGAGTCGCCCCGGGCCGAGAGGTCGCTCTTGTCGAAGGCGAAATGAATTTCTTCCAGGAGCAACGTGTCTGCGAGTACGATGCACCCGTACGAATCCATCTGGACTCCCGCCGGCGCGATGCCGTGCACGCACCGATGCGGTGGCGGCGGCGGCGGCTGCACATAGATCTTCACCGTATCCACGCGCACGCGCTGCCGCTCGCATGCTGGACAGGGCGGCGCCCCTTCGGGCGCACGGCGGCCGGCACCGAAATACGAGAAGCCGATCGTGGCGATGCTGTTGTACGCCGTCTTGGCGGCGGGGAGATCCGCGTAATGCTCGATCCCCATCCGGCCCTCGACCCGGAGCGCGAAATTCGGGCTGAGCATGTTCCGGAACCCGATGCCGAGGTGCGTTCCCCAGGTCGGGTGGGTCTTCCGACTATTCTCGCCGGTGATGCGCGTGACCTGCGTTCCCAGGGTCAGGAAGGGACTGAACCTCGCGTTCAGATTGAACGTGTAGGTAGTCGCGACGAAGGGTGTGAGATACTTGATCCCCGACGCCTTAGCCCCCGAGGTCCCAATGCTGAACCCCCAGTGCTCGGTCACGTTGTAACCCACGCGCACCGCGACGGCGGGCGCGATGCGACTCGGGTTGGGAGTGGTGCCGTAGCCTCGGCTCCCGAGGAATCCCTTGAGGGCCCCATCCGTGTACCAGAGCCCGGCCCCCGCGCTCCACTCCCAGCTATCATCGCGGTTCCTTCCCTCGCTCTGGGCGGCCAACG
This sequence comes from Gemmatimonadales bacterium, assembly GCA_035318905.1. GTDB lineage: Bacteria > Gemmatimonadota > Gemmatimonadetes > Gemmatimonadales > GWC2-71-9 > 20CM-2-65-7. The sequence continues at coordinate 941 of DATHDT010000362.1, forward strand.
GCTGCGCCAACGCCAGCATCGGCAGGAACGCGGCCAGGGCCCGCACGCTCTTCAGAATTCGGTAACTCATGTGCTCTCCTCGATCTCTCTAGAGTCATCGCTTCCGCTGGGCGGGAGACGGCGACCGGGCTGGTCGCCGGTTCCCGCGCAGCGTGCGTGCGTACGCTTACGGCAGGGTGATCGTGTTGTTGGTGCCCAAACTCACGGCGCCGTTCCGCGCCAAGGCGCGTCCCAGCATCGTGGCGTTGTCCACCAGGGTAATGCTCGTGAGCGCCACGATATTGCCCCGGAACGTCGTGCCGGTACCGAGGGTCGCGGAGCTGCCGACCTGCCACCACACGTTCCTCGCCAAGGCGCCACCGCTCAACGCGATGTTCGCGGTGGTGCCGGTGGTGAGCGTGGACCCAATCTGGAACACCCACACCCCGCTGGCCGGGCCGGCGAGCGTGACCGTTCCCGTCACTCCCAACGACGACGCGACACAGTAGACTCCCGGCGGGAGCGTCCTGCCACCTAGATCGGCAGGGGTGATGACCGTACCGCACGGCAAGCCAGCCAGCTGATTGAACGCCGCGGTGAGGTCGACCTGCGCCTGGGCCGACGCGGCATTCGCCAGGTTCGTCGCGCCCGTGATCGTGCACGGTGGGAAGCCCGTGGTCGTGCTGCCCGGGCTGACGCCCACATCGGCGTTGATCGTGCCGCCGGTCACGCACGTCACCGTCGAGCCGGCCAGGATCCCGTAGGTGCTGGCCGTGCCCAGGATCGGGGCCGGCGCGGAGGTCACGATGGCACCGGCGAACCCCGCAATGTTGCCACTCTGCGCGCGGACGGTGTTGTTGTACGTCCCGGCCGTGTTGCCCGCGGTGAACAAGCCCGAGCTGCCGTTGATGGTTCCAGCCGTCGCGTTCAGATTGGCCCAGACGAGCGGTGGCGGAATCGTCACAGCGGCGCCGTTCACGTCCTGGCCCGCGGCCGCGTATTGGATGGTGTTGCCGATTTGCGCGCTCCCCGGGTTCGGTGTGACGGTAATGGTCAACAGCTGACCGGCAACCGGAATTGTCGGGCCGTCGTTATGCTCGCACGCCGCCGCCAGCAGTGCGGCGAACGGGACGATGACGAGGAGCCGAGCGGTGGATCGCGAGACGTTGAGCATATGCTTCCTCCGGGGATTGCGTAGCGTACCAGGCTTTCCGCGCCCGACGAACAAACTCGCTGTCGGCTGGTCCCGCGAAAATCCCTCACTCGGATGAAAAACGGCTTAAGCGCGCTGGGCGAGAGGACGAATTCGCTGCGAATCGAACGGATTAGTCCCTTGGATGGAAAGGAAAAAGGGCGGCCTCGGCCGCCCTTTCCCGTCTCGACACGTCGCGCCAAGTGTTACGGCACGCGCATGATGAATGCCGTCCCGGTGCCGAGCGTGGCGTCACTACCAACCTGCCAGAACACGTTGGCCGGGCGACCGCCCTTGCGCAGCGCCGTTCGGGATGGATGGTGAGAACGGAGAGGCCAACCTGCGCCCCTCCGTTTTCGTGCGTCGCGACAGTGACTCCTAGTGCCCGCCCTTGCGGCCCGGGTTCCCTGGGGTCCCGCCGTTTTCGTCATTCGACCCGTGGCGGTGATTCGAGTTGCCCGGATCGCAACCCTCGGGGCCGTTGCCGACGCCCTGGTTGCACTTGTCCTTGTCCTTGTCTTTGTCGTGGTCCTTGCCCTTGCCTTTGCTGTCGCAACCGACGACCGCGGCCTGCGTGAACGTCACGTCGCCAACTCCGGCTGCTCCCGCCCACGCATTCCCGGCAAACGTGCCACGAGTGACCGTAATGGCCGCCCCGGCGAGCACGTTCCCCTTGAGGTCGGAATCCGTCATCGTCACAGCCGCGTCGACCCACCACGTCACGTTGCACGCCTGCGCGCCGCCGGCCAGAACCACTGAGAAGCTGGTACCGGTGAGAGCGCCCGACGGAACTTTGATGAGCCAAGTGGAGTTCGCGTTACCGCTCAACGTCAGCACGCCCGTCTTCGCTTCCGAACTGACGCAGTAGACACCAGGCGCGAGACTCTGACCCGCGAGCGTCCCGGTGATGAGCGGACAGATGTCGCCCGGCTGGGGCGCGAGCGCCGCGTACTGGTCGAGGAAGTCGTTGTACGCTGCCACCGCGGCGCTGCCGCCGATGTCCTGCGCGCCCGAAACCAAGCATCCTTCGGTCAAGGTGATCGCACCCGGGGGTGCGGTCAGGAAGGTCCCCACGTCCCCGGCGATGGTGCCACCGGTGCAGGTCACGGCCGCGTTGGCCAGGACGGCGAAGCTCGACGATCCCCCGCCCGAGGAGTTGTGGTCGTTGTGGGCAAGCAGCGATGCGCTCGATGGTCCGTTGGAATCGGTACATGCGGCGGTAAGCAGCGCAGCGAGGGATGCGACAGCGGCCAGTCGGGCCGTCAGTCGATGCAGAGTGATCATGGTTTCTCCGAACAGGTTGGTGTGAATGCAGCAGCGTTCCGGGATCCATGAGTTTCAGATCTCGCTCGCCACGACACACCAACCTGCCCGGGATGGACGCCGGCGAACATCCGTCGGCGGGATGAAAATCGACTTAACGATTGTGGGCGGGCGGAAGATCTCAGGGGAGCAGGATGAACTAGCTCCTTGGAGGCAGGCGGGTCAGCTACGCTCCCGCCTCTGGCACCCCAGCCTTGTGTGCGAACGCGGCCAGTTGGAGGCGACTGTGTAGGGCAAGCTTTTCCAGAATGTGGCGCACGTAGTTCTGCACGGTGTGAGGGGCCAGATTCAGCCGTTGCGCAATCTCCTTGTTGCCCAGGCCGTCGGTGACCAGGTCGATGACCTCCCGCTCCCGCCGCGTGATTCGCACGCCTTCCATTATGTCTGGCGTGTCTCGGGGCGGCGTGTGGCGAAGGGCGGCTCGATCCACAATGTGGGAAAGCAGTGTTCCGGTCAACGCGTGGGGGACCACGTCGGCACCCGCGGCAACCGATCGAATGGTCCTGACAAAATCCTCGACCGTAGCATCTTTCACGATGAACCCGTTCGCCCCCGCCTTGATGAACGCAATGACGTCTTCCTCCGCCGGCAGGAGATCCATCACGATCACCCTGACCTCGGGAGCCGTGTTCTTGACGCTCTCCACCACACGGCGGCTGTCGTGATCTCCCAGGGTCGCGTCCACGAGAACGACGTGCGGATTGGTTTCGCCTAACTGGCCTAGTCCCACGTTCGCGTCTTCAGCGGCCGCCACGACCTTGAAGTCCGGCTGCGCGTCCAGCAGAGCCGCCAGCCCCTCGCGTAGCAAGCGATTGTCCTCGATCACCAAGATCAGCGTCTTTTGTGGCACGCCAAAAGGTTAGGGCGCGAGAACCGGGGAGGCGGTGACGGGACGGGTCGGAGGGAGTGTGTCAAGGATCACAATTGCCGGAGCTAGCTCCTTGGGCGCAGCGCTAGTTCGGCGGATGCACGGAGGCGCCGCCATAATTGCGCCGCACACTGGGCCCGCTGGTGCCGAGGCCGCCACGCGTGTTGTCGATCCGCGCGATCCACTGCCGCACCGCCCCGGGGAATGAGTCGACACGCGCGTTCCGGCCGAACGGATCGGTAAACCACACCTTCGGCCCGTCCGCGTTCGTCACCTGGTTCTCGTTGACGTCCATCGTCCGGTCGGCGCCGTTGAACGGCGAGCGCGGGTCATCGAACGTGATCCCCGTGATGGTCCCGTTCGCCGTCATGGTGTTACACGTCCCACTCTGCGCCCGGTTTCCGCTCGGCGTCACTTCGTAGCACAGGTCCACCGGCCGGCCCACGGTCGGCGCGATGGCCGGATCGTAGTAGCGACTCGGGAAGCGGACCTGGAAATACGGATTGATGAACGCCAGCCCGCGGCCCCCCGCGGTCCGGATCCCCACCGACGTCTGCCAACTCTCGCGCAACACGCCCAGGTCCGACGACTGCCCCGCCGGCACCAGGATGCTCTGCAGCACGCAGCTGCGGTCGGGGATGATGCGCTCGCCACCGCCACTGGGCGAATTCGCGGGCGTCGCCGGTCCGACGCTCACTGCCGTGCCGTCGCACGACCGGATGAACTGCCCCGGGTCGCCGATGGCGGTCAGCAGCGTGAGGTGCATCTCGGTCCCGTCGCTGCACTCCACGTGATAGACCAGCTCGTGCAGGTTGTTCGTGAACGCGTCCTTCGAGTGCGTCCCCTGGTGCAGCTTCGCGAGCACGTCGCAGCGAATGTCGAACAACGATGACGCGGCGTCGCTCCCGAAGTTCAAGCGAACGTCATTCTCCCACTCGACTTTGTGGCCGAAGTGGTCCTCGCGACGGGGGTTCAGCGGGTCCCAGGTCTCGAGCTGCTCGTTGGCGTATCCGAACGGGATCGGTCCGACCTCATTGTAGAGGTGTGACCCACGCGGATCGCGCCCGTGCTCGTGACCGAACGTGCAGCCGGTGACGGGATCGATCGGCGGGTGCCAGGTCGGATACGTCTTGTTGTCGGGACCCACGACCGAGTACGAGTCGTGAATAGCCTGCGTGCATGTGTCGTTCGGGCCCGGCGCCCAAATACCGAACGCGATCGCTGGGCCGATCGAGACGCGCGGGGGCCCCGCGGGACTATTCGAATCGCAAGCAGCAAGGCCGAGCAGCGCCGGCAACGTCGTCGCGGCGAGCCCGAGCCAGTAGGGACTACGTGTCATACATCGATCCTCCCAGTCGCAAGGTCGGTCGCTGCACAGGCGCAGGGCTGTGAGCCTGCTCACCCGCACGAGGGTCAGGCACTTTCGGGCTTGTGTCCGTGAGGGGGACTCGCTACTCGTGTCTCATGCACCGATCGACCAGGATTTGGATGATTGGCGTTTTCGCGCTGGTGACCGCGCTAGCGCCGACCGCTGCGCCGGCGCAGCGCACGGCGCGGCAAGGCACGAACGACAGTTTCTGGCTCGGCGCCGGCGTGGGAGGCGCGTGGCTGCGGGTGTCGTGCTCCATCTGTCGCAGCGATCGCGGGACCGGCGTATCGGGCTACGTCGCGATCGGCGGCTCGGCTGGCCGGCGCACGCTCATCGGTGCCGAGGCCACGGGGCGCTTCAAGCGGGACGGCTCCGTGCGCGAGCGAAACTGGGGATTCAGCGCCGTGGCGTACTTCTACCCGAACCCGCGGCGGAAGCAGTTCTTCTGGAAGCTCGGCGTGGG
>DATHDT010000363.1:0-2234 GCA_035318905.1 Gemmatimonadales bacterium
CGCCACTCCGCCTGCGCGGAGAGCGCGAGTACGTCGTCGGACCTCTCGCGCTGCCGGTAGACTTGGAGCCGAATGAGTCGACAGATCCGGCATCCTCTCCTGCAGTGCGGCTCTTCGTGGAACGAGTTCGAGAGGTGCAACCTGATTTTCGCTTGACATCCGCGAACGAACACACGGTGAGCGCGATCTGTCGCCGGCTCGATGCACTGCCACTCGCGCTCGAGTTGGCGGCGCCGTGGATGAAGGTGTTGTCCGCCGAGGAACTGCTGCGTCGACTCGAGCATGATGTCCTGCTCTCGAGCGTGGCCCCGCGCGATCTCCCCGAGCGTCAACAGACCATGAACGCCACGGTCGCCTGGAGTTATCACTTGCTCGAGCCCGCGGTGCAGCGCGCCTTCCGCCGCTTCGGCGTGCTTCCGGGTCGCTTTCCCATTGACGCGGCTGAAGCCGTCCTCGCGGATCGTGAGAGTAGGTTGGCCGGAAGCGATGGAGCGCTCCGTGCCGCGGCCGACCTGATCGACAAAAGCCTCCTGCTGCGAGTGGACAACTCCGTCGTCGCGACCTGTCCGCTGTATCACATGCTCGAAACCGTGCGCGCCTACGCGGCCCTCGAGCTCAGTGTTGCGGGCGAGCACGACGACGCGATGGAGGGGCTGGTGCGCTATTGCACTGCCGAGGCGGCGCTCGCCGCAGAGGGCCTTGTCGGACCTGCGCAAGCCGAATGGTTGGAGCGGGTGCAGGAGGATCGCGAGAGCTACCGCGCCGTCCTGACGTGGCTCATCGAGCGGGGCCGCCCCGATGAAGCGTCCGAGATCGCGTGGGCGTTGATGTTCTTTTGGATGATCCGGGGGCATGCGGCGGAGGGGCTCCGTTGGTACTCGGAGATTCTGAGCCTGCCATACGTTCCACCCGCTGCAGAGTCGCGAGCGCTCGTCGGAGCAGCGCTGATGTGGTTCACGCAGGGAGAACTGAGTCGCGCACGAGCGGCGTTGACGCGGGCGCACTCCCTCGCCGTTGGCGCTGGTGACATGGATATGGTCGTGCGCGCTGACGATCTGTCTGCACGCGTCGAACACGCGCTCGGCAATCTGGACGGGGCGCGCGAACGATTCATCCGGGCCATTGAGGGGTTCGAGGCGCTGGGCATCCCGTGGGGCGTTGGAAACGCACAAATCGGGATGGCGGCTGTCTCTGTGGCGACTGGCGACGTTCAACGGGCGGAACAACTGCTCGATGAGGCAACGCCGGCCCTGCAGCACGCGGGCCCCTGGTTCGTGACGCGGGCGATGCTTGTCCGCAGCATCCTGGCGCTGCGGCGCGGGAACCCAGATGATGCCATTGCGATGGTGCGCGACTGCCTGACGCGCATCCGGGAACTCCATGACAAGTTCGCGCTCGTGTACGCGCTCGTCCCTCTTGCGGCCGCCGCGGCACTCAAGGGCGACGACGCATGGGCCGCACGAATCCTGGGCGCTCGCGACGCCGTCGCCGAGAGCACAGGGGCCACGATCGTCCTCAAATTGGTGCATGAGCTGGGCGAACACGCTGAACGAGGAGCGCGCGCTCGCCTGGGCCCGGACCAGTGGGCCCGGGCGTATGCGGCTGGTCGCAAAACCTCCCTCGACTCCCTGCTGGAGGACGTCGATAAGACGCTGTCGACCCGCGCCGGCGTCTAGAACGCGTCTGCATCGCGCCGCGCAACCCGCCTTAGACCTTTCCCGAACGCTCCAGAAATCCCGACTCGCTGCCGTCCTGGAATACTCGAGCGCTCACCGAGATTAAGCGACGTGTGGACGAAGAGCGTCCACCGATTGCAAAGGAGTTTCGCTGATGAACGTTCGGGTCTTTCTGATGATCCCTATGGCTGCGCTAGTCCGGTGAAGCTGACGGCCTGCCTTGCCGCGGTCTGCGTCTGCGCGTCTGCCGGAATCCACGCAGATGCGTGTGAGCCATTCGTGGTCAACGTCCACCTCCAGGTCGATCGTTCCATTAGGTCCCGAGTGATCCCAGCCGACCTCAAGAACGAGACTGAAGTCCTTTGGAGGCCGTACGGAGTTCATTTCGAATGGACCGATTCACCGGCCGCCGGGCCTGTGCCGAGCGGTCTCTCTCTGGAGGTGATCCTCGAACGGCGGATCATTGACGCGCCTGGCCTGCCGACGTGGGCCACGGTTATGGGCCTGACGTCCGTCAAGCGGAATGGCCCGAGCGCGCGACCGATTCGCGTGTCGCTC
>DATHDT010000364.1:0-2136 GCA_035318905.1 Gemmatimonadales bacterium
CCTGCGGCAGCAGCGTGAGGACGATCGCGAGCACGATGGACCCGCCGATGGTGACCGAAATCGGCAGATCGTCCTCGGTGCGCAGCTTGGTCACGGCCTGACCCAGGCGCGACGCCCGCAGGTCTTTCCAGCTGGCCGCGAAGGAGGTGACGATCGTCGGCAGCGCACGGGCAAGTGCGATGATACCGGCCGAAGCGACGGCGCCCGCCCCGATATAGAAGATGAAGCTGGCGCGAATCTCTCCCGGGCTCATGTCGCGGATCAACTTGACGGCGGGGAATCCGAACGGCTCGGTCAGGCCCGATCCCACCAGCTTGATGGCGGGAGCGAGCACGAGGTAGGCGAAACACCCACCCGCGAAGAGGTATCCTGCGATACGCGGTCCGATGATGTACCCGACGCCGAGCAGCTCGGGCGAGATCTCTGTGGAAACTGCGGCCCCTGGGTAGAACCCGAGCGCCTTGCCCGGCACATCTCGCCACAGCTTCAGCCCACCCATCAGGAACTTGTAAACGAACCCGACCCCAAACGCCTGGAAGACGCGCTTGGCCTGGAGCCCGCGCTCCTCGCCGGCGATGAGGACTTCGGCGCAGGCGGTGCCCTCCGGGTAAATGAGGGTGCCGTGCTCCTTCACGATCAGGGCGCGGCGCAGCGGGATCATCATCAGGATCCCCATCAAGCCGCCCGCCGCCGCGAGGATCGCCACGCGGCCGATGTCCAGGTCGTAGCCCATGAGGAGAATCGCGGGCACGGTGAACACGACCCCCGCCGCCACGGAGTCGCTGGCCGATCCCGTGGTCTGCACGATGTTGTTCTCGAGGATCGACGTCCGTCCCAAGGCGCGGAAGATCGTGATCGAAAGGATGGCGATGGGAATCGAGGAGCTGACCATCAACCCGATCTTGAGCGCCAGGTACACGCTCGATGCGCTGAAGATGAGACCGAGCAGCACGCCGAGGATCAGGGCCCGCGGCGTCAACTCGGGTAAGGTCGTCGACGCCGGAACGTACGGTTGGTGACTGGTCATAAGCCGCAAAATCTGCGTCCCAAACCGCGCCCGTGTCCAGCGGGAGCGTTAGAATAGAGGTGCGATGACGCCCCCCCCGCCGTCCGATCGGCTGTTCCTCGACTTCCAGTCGGCGGTCGCCGGCCGCTACTCGCTGGAGCGCGAGCTGGGACGGGGCGGCATGGGGGTGGTGTATCTGGCACGTGAGGTGCGGCTCGATCGCCCCGTCGCCATCAAGCTCCTGCCTCCTTCCAAGACCGTCGATCCCAAGCTGCGCGAGCGCTTTCTCAAAGAAGCGCGCACCGCGGCCAGACTCTCACACCCGAACATCATTCCCATCTATGCGGTCGAAGAGGTCGGCGAGTTCGTGTTCTTCGCCATGGCATTCGTGGATGGCGAGACGCTGACTGAGCGGGTGCGGCGGCGCGGGCCGCTGACCCCGTCGGAGGCGGCCCGCGTCCTGCGCGAGGTTGCGTGGGCCCTGGCGCACGCGCATGCGCAAGGCGTGATCCATCGCGACGTGAAATCCGACAACATCATGCTGGAGACAGAGACGGGACGCGCTGTCGTAACGGACTTCGGCATCGCCGGCGTCGTGGCAGGGGCCGGCGCGCTCACCGCGGGCGAGGTCGTGGGCACGCCCGAATTCATGAGCCCCGAGCAGGCGTTGGGAACGGGGGTCAACGCCCGCAGCGACCTGTATTCCCTTGGCATCGTGGGCTACTTCGTCCTGTCCGGGAGGTTGCCGTTCGAGGCCGGGCGCGCGACTGAAGTGCTGGCCAAGCAGGTGACCGAGCCCCCGCCGCGGGTCGCGGAAGCGACTTCCGGCGTACCACGGCGGCTCGCGCAGGCGATCGATCGCTGCCTCGCGAAGGATCCCGCCGAACGCCCGGAGGGAACCGCCGCACTCGCTGAGGAGTTGAGCCGCTCCCTGGAGCAACGCCGCGAGCTACCGGTCGCCCTGCGGGTATTCGTCGCCAGCCGGTCGGACATCTCGGAGGGTCAGGTCATCGCTGTCGTGGTGTTGATCGTCGCGGGGTTCGGTATCGTCATGAACGTCCTCGAGGTATTCGGCCTGGACGTCGGGGCGGGTTGGTGGAAGGGCCTCGCTGCTACCATTTTCGGCGGAA
>DATHDT010000365.1:0-6505 GCA_035318905.1 Gemmatimonadales bacterium
CCTGCATCCGCGACAAGATATCGCCGACGGTTGCCTGCTTCGTCCGCTGCCCGGCCATGTTCTGTGCGGCCTGCTGGCGCTGGAGGTCGAGCTGTCCCGCTTGCATTTGCGCATTCTGGGCCGTGTTGTAGAGGCTGTTCCCTGTCTGGTCGCGCTGATTGAGCGCCTGTGACTCATCGGCGCGACCCTTCGCTCGAGCGGCGGCGGCGCTGCCCGCGAGTTGGGCGCCGGTTTGGATGAGCTGTGTCCAGTCGATCGGCATCACGCGCCCCCTAGGATTCTGAGCAAGGCGGCCTTGTTGCCGCTGTCGAGCAGTTGCGACCCCGGCCGGTAGCCAATCTGGTGGCCGCTACTCACGGCGGGCCGTGACCCCGCGCCGAGGCCCTGTTCCCGCGCCGCGTTCGCCTGGATGTTGGCGATCGCGTTCTGGACTTCCTTCGCCCCGGCCCATTTCGATGACCCGCCCGCGAGGGCTTGGTCGAGAAATTCGGGGGTCGCCTGCTTCTGACCCCCGTAGGCATCCGCATAGGCGCGGGCGAGCGCGGCTCGCGCGTCCTGGGTCGAGATGTCCGTCGCGGCCGACTTCGCGTGTTTCCTCAGCGCCCCCGCGATGCCGCCGGCGAGCGCCCCGCCCGCGAGGACGAACGGAGCCGCCGGGCCCGTCATCGGCGCGATCCCAGCCGCGCTCGAGAATCCGCCGAGCGCTCCCGAGGCCGCGCCGCCACCGCCGACGTTCCGGGTCGCGTACGGTGCCAAATAATTGACACCCTGTGCGGCGTCGAGGAAGTTTGGCATCAGAGATACCCGAGCATTTGCAACACGGCGTTCTGGTTGAGGTTCGCCTGTCCGAGTCCCGCTTGGAGTCCGAGCGAGCTATTGCTGACTTGGTTCCCCATTAGGGCAGACAAGAGTCCGAGATTGAGCTGACCTTGTCCGAGATTTTGCCGCAGGGCAATATCTTGCCCGCCCAAGCTCGCCTGATTCGCGATCTGCTCACGTGATATCTGCGCCTGAAGGGCCGCGAGTCGCTCCTGCGCGGCGATCCGGTCTTGGTCGCTGAGCATGTTCCCGGTCAGCGCCAGCGTCTGCGTGAGCTGGTTCGCTTCCTGCTGCGCCTGCCCCATGACCGCGTTGCCCGCGAACTGCCCCTCTTGCGTCGCCCGGTCCTGATTCAGCCCGCTGAGGGCCGTGTCAAATCCACCACTGTTCGACGTGCCTTCGGCGGCCGACCGTTCGGCGAGCTGGGCGCGTCCGCGTTCCATCCCTCGCTGTCCGGCCAGCTTGTTCGCGGCAATCGCGGGGGCAATCGCCGGCGAGCTCGCGGAGGGCGGCGGGGCCGTCAGCCGGTTGACCAGCGCCTGTTGGAAGGCACCGGCGGCCGTTGTAGGCGTGCCGGGCGCCGTCGTGTTCCCAGCGGGAGCGGGCGCCGTCAACGCCTGCCCGGCGCCCGTGGGACCGCTCGGGATGCCCCCCGGAGGCGCGGGCGAGCCGCCGCCTGTCTGGACGCCGGCCGACGGGCCGAGCGCGGCGGTATAGATCGGATGGTTCGTGTCGACGACTTGGCCGGTCGCCGTGTTGCGGACCATGTTCCCGCCGCCGGGGCCGACTTCCCAACCGGGCGCGAGGGCCATTACTGTCCTCCTCCGAGCTGCGCGATGAGCGCCTGTAGGTTGGGCTGCTGCATCTTCCCGAGCGCGTTCTGGATGTTCGCGTAGGGCGAGCCTTGCAAGAGCCCGCTCAGATTGCTCTGTGCCGCTTCAAGGCCGGGATTGCCCGCTAAACCACTTGCTTGAGCGCCTAAGGAAGTAGTTTGTTGCGGACCTTCTGCGCCCCATTGCCAACCTTGCCCACCAGCATCCAGTCCCCGAATGACGTCCACCCCGCCGAACTGCCCCGTCGCCGGGTCCAGCGCCTGAATCATGTCGCCCTGGAGCCCACCCTTGAAGAATCCGCTCGTATCGGCCGCGAGCGCGTCCGAGAGCGCCTGTCGGCCGCCGGGGTCGCTGACGTTGTACCCCTTGGCGATCGACGCGAAGCGGTACTTGGGGTCGTTCTTGTTCGCCGCGAGCTTGTCGGCATTGAAGCCTTCGAGCTGGCCGCTGAAGTCGGCGGCAGGTGCCGGGGCTGCCGCCGCTGGTGCGGGGGACGCCCCCAGCGGCGCCGCCGATTCGTTCGGCAGTTGCAACCCCGGCGCGTCGAACGGGGACCGGACCCCACTGTTATTGGCGAGCGCCGCCTGGAGCGGGCTGTCCACGGGACTGCCCAACTGGTCGAGCACCGCGCGACGATTGATCCCGGCCTGCATAGGTTGACCCTTCTAGGGAAACACGAGATACGCCACGGGCGAGGCGAACGCCGATCCCGTCGAAATCACGTCCGCATAGAGCTGCGAGAGTCGCAAGGTCGTCCCGCCCGCGCGCCACCCGAGTTCCGTCGTCGAGAGCGCCGTGTAGTCCCACGCGAGCCCCGACGTCGGGTTGTTGTTGGATGTCTCGGCGTCGTAGCGATACGTGGTCGGCGGCGTCTTCGTCGCGCCGTGGTTGTCGACACCCCCGACGCGCAGGACGGCGTTGCAATTCTGTGCGCCGGAGATCGAGCGGTTCCACGTGCTCACAATCATCCCGAGGATGCCGTACCCCGTCAGCGAGCTCCACGACATCGCATAGGTGTCGTACGCGTTCGACGCGCCCGAGTTATACGTCGTGTCGCTGTCGGGCGGCGCCTCGTCGACGTTCTGAAAATTGCTCCCCGCCGAGGGCGTCAGCCCAGTCGTCGCGCCGGCGCCGGTCGGCAGGAACGCCGAGACAATGAACGTCGACGTGAGGCCCGGATGCGCGTTATTGAAACTGCCCGTCGGGTCCATCATCCAGACGCTATCGACCCAATAGGTCGCGCCGGTGCCGAGATGAATCCCGCCGACCTGTGCCGTGTTCGCCTGCGTGTCGCCCGACCCGTTGAGGACTTGCACGCCGTTACAGTAAATATCCCACGTCCCCGCATTCGCCACGAGGATCGTGCCGGTGATGTAGTTCCACGCATTCGTATTCAGGCACGGGTCGCTCGTCTCGAGCGTCACGCCCCCGTTGAACCCGCGATCGAACCGGAGCTGATGCGCCGTGTTCGCGCTGACGCCACACTGCGCGTTAAACCCGTTGTAGGGAGACGTTTCGACGAGCCCGAACACAATCCCGGTCTGCGCCGGGATCGTCCCGGTCCAGTAGACCCACACGCCGAAGTGGAACGTCAGATTCGCGACGAGGTTGCCGATGCCGCACGAGACGGCCACGCCCGACGCCCCGGTCCCGCCCAGCGCCCACGTGCCCGTCCGCGCGTGCGTCGAGCTGAAGATCGGCGCGCCCCAGCGGCCCGAGGCTGCCGCCTGCTGCCCGCCGTAGCCGTCCCACGACTCCGCGATGCGGATCGTCATGACGACGTCACCGTGAGTTCAATGACGACGCGCTTGAGCGACGTCACCGACTCCACATTGAACAGCAGGACGTCCCCGGCGGCGACGCTCGTCGTCCAGCCCGTGAGCGTGGCGTCCTCCGACTTGGTCGCGGTCGTAATCGTCGGCTTGGCCGAGGCCGTGATCGTGTCGGCGACCGTCGGCGGAAAATTCGCGTACGTGTCTTTCCAGATGTCGATCACGATGGACCCGGACGTCGTCGCCGGATCGGCCGAGAGCAGGCGGACCTTCGTGATGGCGCCCGCCACCGGGATCGACACCGGCGCGGCGACGCCCGTCGTGATCGTGCTGACGCCATCGCCGACGTACTGCCCGATGACCCGCAGGAGCCCGGTCGCCCCCGACGGCCCGGTCGCGCCGGTCGCGCCGATCGGTCCCGTCGCGCCCGTGGCGCCGGTCGCGCCCGTGGCGCCGGGCGGCCCCGTGGCCCCTGTCGGGCCGGGCGGCCCAATGGTGAGGTCTGCCTGCTCCCCCAACTGCGCATACAACGACTCAAACTCTTTGCCGACCCAGCCGGTGAGAAAGTCTGGGTACGTGGAGGACGGCCGCATTAGCGATCCTCCCGCATCTCAATCACGCCGTACCAGCGATTGAGCGTCCAGAGCTTGTCGACCGCGACCTGATCGCCCAAGCGCACCTGGAACGCGTACGCATCGGCGAGCGCGGCGGCTTCAAACCTCGGAAAGACCTCCCCCTCACCGCTCTGCGCCGTGAGCACGACATGCGCCACGCGCGGCGTTTCGTCGCCTTCGCCCCGGATGAACGTCTGCGTCAGCGTGACGCCGGGCGACACCCCGGCATGCACGAACGATTTGAGCACCGCTTTGTTCACATAGAGCGGCTCCTGCGTGAGCGCCCGCGACTGCACGTACGCCTGATACGCGGTGCCGACGTCCGTCCGCATCGTCGGGTCGTCGCCTCGGAGCAGCAGCGTGCCGAAAAACGTCGTGGCCGCCGTGTACGGCTTGAGGGCGCGGCTCATCACGGCCCCGAACGAGGCGGGGAGCATGGCGCTCGCCCGCGCGGCGGCATACGTGCCGGTGTAGCGCGACCAGCCGTACCGGACCCCCTCGGCGTTCGCCGTGCCTTCGGTCACATCGAACACGAGCACCGTGTTGCACTCATTGTTGCCGCCGGTCGCGATCCACCACTGCACCTGATGCCGGGACTTGTAATAGACCCCGTGCGCGGTGCCGCGTTCGGCGTCGTGGTTGACCGTGTCCCAGATCGCCTTGACGTCTTTCCCGATCCACTGGAGGCCGTTCACGCCGATCCGATACGGTCCGAGCTCCGGATCGAGGAAGTAGAGCGCCGCGCGCCCGGCTTCGTCTTCGCCTTCGACGAGGCTGAGATGACTCTCGGCGCCGAGCTGCGTCGAGAGCGTGATCCGGCGAAAGGGCGTCTCGGCGTCACTGGTCGGCACGAGCATGTAGATGCCGCGCGACTGGAAGGCGTAGATCGTGTTCCCGAGACGAGCGAGGCCCCGGTCGATGCCCGCCGCGTTGCGCGACAAGTCGATCCAGCCCTGAATCGTCGTCGTGTTGCTGACCCGCTCGTCGTCGTGCACGCCGGAACTATCGAGCGCGGGCGAGAAGTAGACGCGCCCCGGTTTCGGCTCCATCGCCCCGCCCGCCGTCGTTTCGTAGACGCCCAAGCCGACAAGGTGCGTCCCGTCGGTGGCGAGGAACCGGACGGACGGCCACGGCGTCGTCGCCCCGATGGACGGCTCGGCATCAAACGCGGTCGCCCAGGTCGACGGGGTCGAGATGTCGTCATGTGTCAGGGTCGCAATCGGCATCGTTGCCAGCGGCCCGTAAAAGAGCGCGTCATCCGTGGACCCGTAGAGCTCCCAGTGCGTCTCACCTTCGCCCACGAGCGGCGGGCGATCGATGCGAAGCAACAGTCCCGTGCCCGAGGGCGTGACGACGACGGAGGAGGCCGACGTGTTCGACCGGCGCACAATCACGCCGGCGCGGATCTCGATAAAGGCCACCCGGTAGTAGCGCGGGGTGGCGGGATAACTGCCGCTCCCGATGTTGGCAAAGCCCGTGAGCGGCCCGGGCGCGAGCAGGCCCACCCGGCGGATCGTGGTCGGCGAGCTCCCGGGATCGAGGACGTGGAGTCGATTCACGTCCGAGTCATAGGCGACAAACAGCTTGCCGTTGAAGGTCAGAAACACGGTCGCCGCCGCGTCCGTGGCGCCGACGGGATCGACGACCGTCAGCTCCGTCGCGAGTGTGCCGCCCGCCACGCGCATGAACTTCGCCGGGCCATCGGCGCTGACGAAGATCACTTCCGCGGCGGCGTCGTCCTGGCCCGGGACGAACCGGGTGAGCGCCGTGATCCCAAAGAACCCCCCGCCGGTCGGGGTCTGATTGCTCGAGCCCGCCCGCTTGGTGCCGATCCCGCCGTCGTAGAAGTGCATATTCAGTACGTCGGTCCCTTGATCCGCCGGCACGTCGAGCGGGGTATCCCAGGTATTCATCCCGCGGCACCGCGTCCACGCAAAACTGTACGTCTTCCCCGCCATCAGCCTTCGACCGTCACGAGAAAGTGCCGCTTGTGCTTCTGGGCGCTCGCGGTGACGAGGCTGTTCTCCACTTTATAGGTCACGCCCGCGAGCCCGTCCGTCACCTGAATCGTGGTCGAGGTCGTCGTCACGCCCGTCCCGATCGTCGACATCCCGGCCGGGGTGATCGCCCACGTGGAGAGACTGATCAGATCGGTCCCGAGCAGGCCGCTCCAATCGATCGAGCGCCGCTTCGATTCGCCGGTGGCCTGATAGACCTGTCCGAGCCGTTGACTCATGGCAGCACCACAAAGACCGTAAATTCCGATCCGACAATGAACCGATCCGGCCCGTAGACCTCGTCCAGATTCGTCCCGGGGAACGGGTCGCCGCCCGTCGAGATGAGCGAGCCGACCGACGTCGTGGTCGTGACCGCCGTGAGCCCTTGCGTGCGCGTGCCGAGCGTGAGGACCCCGATCGTCGTCGTGGCCCCGACGCCGACCATCGCCGATTGGCCGCTCTTGCTCGCG
>DATHDT010000366.1:0-2655 GCA_035318905.1 Gemmatimonadales bacterium
CTAGTCAGGATACCAGTTCTTATCCCACGCGTGGCCCGCAAGCTTTGAGATCATCGGCGGCGACAGCGGCCCCTTTCCCACCGCCGCAACATTGGCCCGCACGTGCTCCGCCCGCCGCATCCCCGGGATCACCGTCGACACCTCCGGGCGCGATAGACAGAATCGCAATGCCAGCTCGGGCAGGGTTGCGGCTTCATCACCGAGCAACTTGGCGAGCGCATACGCCCTCCGTCCCGCTTCGGCACGACGGTCTCCCGCGAAGTACCCCTCACGCCAGTCGCCCGGCGGGAAGACGGTGTCGGCACGAATGCGCCCTGTGAGCGCGCCTTCGTCGAAGGGCACGCGCACGATGATGCCGAGCGGCTTCTGCTGCGCCAGCGCGAAGAGAGCTTTCTCAGGCGTGCGGTCGTAGATGTTGTAGATCACCTGCGCCGTCTCGAAGAGCGGATCGGCCAGCACCTTCAGTGCGGTCTCGGGCGCGTGATCGTTGATCGAAATCCCCCAGTGCAGGACCTTCCCTTCCTTCTTCAGGCGGACCATCGCCTCACGTGACTCGGTCCACTTCGCGTCAGCCAGCCAGTTGTCGTGCCACACGTGCAGCTGCTGGACCGGAATCGCATCCACGCGGAGGTTCTTGAGCGAACGTTCGGTCGACTTCGTGATGTGCCGCGGTGGAAAGACGGCGCTCAGGGGCTTGTTCCCGTCCGCGGGCCACTCCTGGTTGCCCGGTGGGACCTTCGTCGCGAGGAGGGCACGGCCGTCCTTGAGCTCGGCCTTGAGAACCTTGCCGATCAGCTCCTCGCTGTGGCCGCCGCCGTAGGCCAGCGCGGTATCGAAGAACGTGATGCCCTGGTCGAGCGCCGCACGCAGGGCCTCGCCGCCTTGGGCGTCGTCCGAGCCGAGCCACATCTCGCCGCCGAGCCCCCACGCCCCGTATCCCAGCTCGCTGACCGTATATCCGGTTGCTCCCAATGACCGTTTTTTCATGCCCATAGGCTACACCGCCGATCGAAGAGCCGGAACCCGCCACGCCGCAATCGCCATCGATAGGGCCGTCACAATCCCGCCCGTCGCGACGGCCCACGGAGCGCCGTAGTGCTCGGCGATGACACCCGCCAGAAGGGCGCCGAGAGGCGCGAGCCCCACGAACACAAACGAGTAGAACCCCATCACCCGCCCGCGCAGCGCGTCGGGCACGAGCGTCTGGAGCAGCGTATTCGTGAGCGCATTGTTGGTGATCATGGCGCATCCCGTGAGCGCGAGGATGAACAGGGACACCGTGTAGCTCCGCGACGCCGCAAACAGAACGAGCGCCAGACCAAAGCTCGTGCCGCCCAGGACCAGGGTGCGGCCTTTGGGGATGCGGCGGCTCAGCACCGCGATGCCGAGCGCGCCGAGGAGGGCGCCGGCACCCACGGCGGCAGTGAGCGCGCCGTAGCCCGCGGCACGTGCGTGCAAGACGTCGCGCGCGAACACCGGCATCATCACGAGATAGGGAAAGCCGAACACGCTGAACAGCCCCGTCAAGACGACGAGCGTCGAGACTCGGCGGTCACTGCGCAGATACGTCACCACCTCGCGGAATCCCTGCCAGGCACTCGACTGCGTGGGGCGTGGGACGTGGGGCGTCAGGCGCATGGCGAGGAGGCTCGCGATCACGGCGAGGTAACTCACACCGTTCAGCAGGAAGCACCAGACCATACCGGCGCTCCCAATCAGGATGCCGGCTACGGCGGGTCCGAAGACACGCGTCGCATTGAACATCGATGAGTTCAGCGCGATCGCGTTCATCAGGTCCTCTTTCCCGACCATTTCGACCAAGAATGACTGCCGCGTGGGAATGTCAAACGCGTTCACGATGCCCATGAACAGCGCGAGGGCCATGACATTCTCGACCGTGACCTTGCCGGTGGCGACGAGGGCTGCGAGCGCGAAGGCCTGCAGCATCAGCAGCGTTTGCGTGATCGTGACGACGCGACGCTTGTCGCTGCGGTCGGCCACGACTCCGGCGTAGAGCGTGAACACCAGGACGCCGACCGATCCGAGGGCCGAGACGAGACCGACGTAGAACGGGGAGTCGGTGAGCTGCAGCACGAGCCAGCCCTGGGCAATCGACTGCATCCAGGTGCCGGTGAGCGAGACGGTTTGGCCGAAGAGAAAGAGGCGGAAGTTGCGGTGGGCGAGGGCCCCCAATCCGTAGCGTCGCGCGGCCTCGGTCATGGCACCAATTTAAGGGCCATGCAATTCCGGTGTTCGGCGTTCCTCTTCGACCTCGACGGCGTGCTCGTCGATTCGCACGCGGTCGTCGAACGCGCGTCTCGCAGCTGGGCCCTGCGCCATCAACTCGACCCTGAGATGGTGCTGCGAGTGGCGCATGGGCGCCGCTCGAGCGACACCGTGAAGGCCGTGGCTCCTCACCTCGACGCGGCGCGGGAGGCCGCCTGGATCGACGCCGCCGAGCTGGGCGACGTCGAGGGCCTCAAGCCCGTGCCGGGTGCGGGCGAGCTCCTGGCCACGCTCCCGCCGAGCCGCTGGACGGTCGTGACATCATGCGGCCGGGCCCTCGCGGCGCGGCGCCTGACGGCAGTCGGACTCCCGGTACCGAAGCTCATCGTGACCAGTGAGGACGTCTCAAAAGGAAAGCCGGCGCCTGAC
>DATHDT010000367.1:0-8343 GCA_035318905.1 Gemmatimonadales bacterium
TGCGCGAGCGTCGCGCCCTGACACCGGGAGACACCGCCGACTACGCCTTCCAGCCGGGAGGCCAGGAGGACACAACGTTGCTCCTGGTCACGCGGCGACGCGCGGTGGTGCTGACCCCGCACCAGGTGCGGACCTACGCGCGGGACAGCGTGCGGCCGGGGCTCGATCTGGATTTTCGCGGTGGATTCTTCTTCAGGTTCGTGCTGCGCCAAAGTCCCCAGCCCCCCGACACTGTGTTTCGCGCACTGTCGTTTCGGGATTTTCTCGAGCTGGGGCCGCGGCTCGACAAGCTGTTTCCGGAACAGACGCGCGGCGGCATCCGCGTCAGGCGGGGCCGCACCGGCGTTCGCGTTGGGCCGCGCTAGTGGCGCGGCGCGTTCGGCTGCCGCGTCGACACGCCCCACAAACTGATGGCGTCCACCCCGGAGAGGTCTCCGGGACTCGAGGCCACCAGACCCACGCGGTCGGGCCCGCCGAGGCTGAGCCCCAACGAGAACGCGCCGCGCCGTAAGCCGCCGTCGGTGTCGACTCGGGCGAGGACGCCCAGCGGCCACCTGCCGCCAGATCCCTGCCAGCTCAAACCCAAGGCATATCCCATCACGGAGTCGGACGTGAGCCGCGCGTGGATCGACAGCGCCGACGCGGGTCCCAGGGGCCGCCACGTCGCGCCCGGGATGAAGGTGACCCGTTGCTGCAGGCCACGCACGACGGGCTGGCCGATGTTGGCGATGACGCCGCCCACCGTCAGGGACGTAGCGCCTTCGATCGAGTAGGTGAGGCCGACGTCCCAGCCCGTCGCCTTGGTATCGCCACGATAGAGTGCCATCGCGGCCCCACCGGCGAGGTTCCGCGCCCCGCCCGCGAGTCCCAGACGGTACGTGTGTCCGCGCCGGCCGCTGTCGAAGACGTCACGCTGGTACGCGAATGCCAGCCCTCGCGAGTTGAACCCCGCGCTTATCTGCCGCAGCCGGCCTTTACTCCCCGGGTCTTGCACGGCGATGTCCGCATAAATCGACGCTTCGCGCAGTATCCCGAGCCCGGCGGGGTTGACCCATACGGCTCGGGCGTCGCGCACATCAGTGGGATGGAGGTATGCGATGGCGCGATTCTGGGCTACTTCCTGCGCCGCGGCGCACGCGGGCAGCGCGAGGATGGCGGCGAGCGCCGCGATCCGCACTACGGCAGCACCGTGACGGTCGAGTGCGTGATCTGGCGGACCGGAACTGTCATACCCTGCATCGGCAGGCCGACAGTGATGGAGGAGCTGTCGTGAGCCTCACCGCCCAAGTACCGGCCATCCACCGCGACGAACTGCACGCCGGTGCGTGAGCCCGTGCCCGTGACTTCGAGGGGCTGGTTCATCTGAGTGCCAGATCCGGACACAGAATACGTGGAGTTCGACTCAATCCGGAGGCACCGACTGCCGTTGCGTTCCTCCCAGGTGCCAGTCCGCGAGTGCGCGACCACCTTGATGTTGACGTCGATGGCCACGCGGTCATTGGTCGACGTGGTGTCGGTCCAATCGGCGCCCGGCTTGAGACCCGCGAGCGGCATTCTGGGATAGAAGTTCCGGAACGAGCCGATGACCTGAACCAGGACCTGCGCGATCGAGGAGTCGGACGTCGAGGTCTGCATGAACTCGCCGGCCGGCGTCAGGTGACCGGTGTACCGCAACCCTCGTCCAGCCGCGAGATTGACCGTCGGGGGAATAGTCGTCCCCGAATCCAGGACGACGGAATCGACGGTGAAGGTGAGCGGGTACCCGATGCTGTCGGCGGGGCCAACGATCGTCGCGGCTAGAAAGACTCGGAGGCCTTGGTCGGCCGTTCGCGTCTGGCCTGGGTACTGCTCCTCGACGTGGCTCCGGTGATGGACCACGTAGCGCAGCGCGCTCGGCCCCAGTCGAACGACATCCCCGCCGCCCCGCGTGATGGGGGCCGTGACGGCGGGAGGAGCGACCGGGCCGGGCACGGCAGGGCCCGGGGGCGGCGCGACCGTGCCGGTCTTGGGCCCGCAGGCGGTGACGGCGCAGATCGTCGCTGCGGCTGACAGAACGCGAAGCTGCATCGGTCTCCTAGGGGACGGAGGGACGGTCAGTCTTGGTCCGGCCAAAGATCGCGACCATCTCGGGCCCGTCGCTCGACACGCGCAGCAATTTCCAGCCACGCTTGCGCATGTCGGCCCGCCAGCCCAAGAGTTTTTCCCACTCTTCGTTGGTCGTACGGAACACCCGGAGGTCGGCCACGGCCTCCCAGTGAGCGGGATAGGGCTTAGTGCTCGTCACTGGGGGGGAAGTGGTGGGGCCATAAGCCGAGTTCTGTTTACTCGTTGGTACGAGCAGATGGTCATCTCTCTGGGATGGCTGTCGCCAGCCACCTCGTGCGGCCTACCCGCAGCTCAAGTGACCCGGGCCGGGTCTCGCTGCTTACTTGGCCTTGCTCCGACCGGGGGTTACCGTGCCACGCCTGTTACCAGGCGCGCGGTGGGCTCTTACCCCACCTTTTCACCCTTACCCTTTGGATACAAGGGCGGTCTGTTCTCTGTGGCCCTTTCCGTCGCCTTTCGGCGCCCAGGCGTTACCTGGCGGTCTACCCTGTGGAGCTCGGACTTTCCTCGATAGGCCCCTTCTGCCGGCCTACCGCGACCAACGCACCCCACCACCCTCCTACCTCACTACGGTCGAAAGCTACCGGCCGCCGGGTCCCCCGGGCAAGACTCACCGCGCCAGACGCCGGATCAGGCGCCCCAGGCTGTCCGCCCGCGCGCCGGGAAGCCAGAACCCGTCGTGTTCCACGAAGGCAACGCGCCGCAGCCGTGGCCAGTCGCTCGTGGCCGCGCGCTCCGGAATCAGGCTCATGGCTGACAGCGCGTAGATGCCGCGCGCCCGGTAATGCGCCAGCACGTCCCGGACGCGCGGTTCGCGCGTCCACAACAACACAGGCGAATCGGGCGCCGACAAGCCCCGGAGCAATCCGAGCGAGAACCAATCGCTCGGCACTCGAGCCGAGCGGAAGGCGAACCGCAGTTCCGGATTCACGCGGCGCACTTCCGCGCGCAACGCCTCGGCCCGTTGCGCGACGAGCCCTTCGAGCGCCGACTCGTATCGTCCGAGCAGACCACTCTCGAGTAGCGCATCGTACCGCGCGCCGGCGGACGCCGGCACGCCGCCCAATCGACTCGCCTCCGTGCTGTCGAGCCCGAGCGCCCCGATTCCCTCACGGTAGTCGGCGTCGCAAAAACCCGCGGCGGCGTACCCATCCTGAGGCACGTCGAGGTCGAGGGCGACGCCGGCGACCAGGTCTGCCTTCTTATCGCCGCCCAGTCGAGCGAGCGCGCGATAGGCGGGCCGCAGCGCGCTTCGCCAGAAGAGAGAATCGAGTCCGCACCAGACAGCGGAGGTATCGCCGTGCACATCGATCTCGCGCGTGGCGGGGTCGCCGTCCATCCGGAGGTCGGCGAGCGTGATCGCCGGGAACCAGCGCAGGCTCGTCGCCTCCAGACGCACCGCGATCGGCCGCCAGATGTTTCGCAGGCCGAGCGAATCGGTCCGAGCCGGAGACGATACCTCCGTTGCGAGCACGTTGAGGGCGCTGACATCGACGAACGTGAGGAGCGAGTCGAGCCCGCGCTGGGTACCGAGCGTGCGGGTCCACGCGACCCGCATCCCCTGGCGGTTGATCCACGCCGGGACGCCGGCCCGTGCCGCTGAATCACGCGCCGCCGGCGGCTGCGGGAGCGCGATGACCTCAGCGCTCGCGGGAGGCGCCAGGCGCGGTGGGCGCGAAGCGACGGCGTGCGGAGCATTCGCCAACGCGAAGGGACCATAACCGGCGGCAGGCGCCACCGACGCCCACTCAGCGGGACGAAGGGTCCAGCGGGCGAGGGCGTCGAGAAACTCGCGACGGCGCGTGGCGTCGGCCGAGCCGAGGATGGGCGAGAGCGTACTCGGCCGGAGGTCGGTGCCGAGCGATGCGAGGGCGTGGCGACTGAGGACGAGGACGAGGCCTTCGCGGATGCGAGCCGCGGCGACCACCGCGGCGCGCGGGCGCGCTCCCGGCCCCTCGCGTGGTGGCCGGACGAACGCCGTCGCGCTGCTGCGCGCCAGCGCCTGACTCTCGCGCTGCACGAGCACGACGTGGTTGCGTCCGGCAGCGAAGGGCTCGAAACCCGCGCCGTGCAGGGCGGATTGCGGCAAGGGGAACATGCTCGGTTGCGGCTCGGTGCCTCCCCCCGCGCCCCCAGCTCCGGGGACGGAATCCTCGAGCGGGAAATCTCCGATCACGAGCCCTGTGCCGAGCGCCGCCAGCCAGCGATTCATGATCCAGCGGTCGAGGAACCCTTCGCCGTCACCCGCGTAGCCGAAGACCACGACACCACCCTGCTACGTCCATTCCGTGAGCAGCGCGATGTCGCCCAGGGTCAGCGCGTCGGATGGCGCCTCGGTTTCACGGCCACCGAGGAGGATGAGTGTGTGATAGCGAGCCAGATCGGACCGCGTGAGGTGCGGATAGAAACGGCGGTACTCGACGGTGTAGCCGACGGCGTGCCACGGAGCGGCGGTCGCGTCCAAGACCGTCGGATCGGACAACGCGAGATCGAGCAGCAGCAGCCGACGGGCCTGCGGCTGGCATGCGGCGACGGCCAGGAGGATGGCGAGGAGAGGCGCGCGCCTCATCGCGCGGGTTCCGCCAGGCGGTTGTATTTGCGCAGGGCCGCCCGAAGGCGATCGTGCGGCAACGCGTAGACTCGCAGGCCGTCGGCGCCGGTCATCGTCTCCGCGGCCACCATCGCATTGACGATTGCTTCCTCGGTCGCTTGGATCGTGGCCTCGAAGAGTGGGGAGATGCGCTCGTTGGGGAGCATCGTCAAGGCGCGGGTGCTGTCCGGCTTCGCCGCTCCCGGATTCGCGGTCGAAAACGCGATGAAGATATCACCCGAGGTATTCCCGCCTGTTCCACCCAGCCGCCCGACACCGAGGGACGCGCGTTTGGCGATGCGCTTGAGCTGGTGCGGCAGGAGCGGCGCGTCGGTCGCGATGACGATGATGATCGAGCCTCGCTCGGTCGGGAGCGTATCGCGCGTCGGCAGCAGGTCGGGGATTTCCTGTCCGACCGGCACCCCGGCGATGGAAAGCCGCGCCCGCAACCCATAGTTGCACTGCACCAGCACGCCGACGGTGTACCCGCCGCGTTCGGCGCTGAGCCGGCGCGACGACGTCCCGATGCCACCCTTGAACTGATTACAGATCATGCCGGTGCCGCCACCGACGTTGCCTTCGACGACGGGCCCGCCGCGCGCGCTGTCGAGCGCCTGGAAGACATGTTGCTTGGTGACATGGAATCCGTTGATGTCGTTCAACGCGCCGTCCCACGTTTCGGCGACGACGGGCAGCGACCAATCGAAGTCGAACCCCTTGGCGACCAGCCACTCGATCACCGCGTCGCGCGCGATGCCGACGCTGTGCGTGTTGGTGATCAGGACCGGGCCCGCGAGGAACCCTGATTCCTCCACCCAGGTCGTGCCCGTCATCTCGCCGTTGCCGTTCAGCGTGAACCATCCGCTGAACACGGGGTCGCCGTTCGTCTTACCACGCGGGAAGATGGCGGTGACGCCGGTGCGGATGGGACCGCGCCCCACGACGAGCTTGCCCTGCCCCGCGATGACCGTCGTCTGGCCCACAGTGACGCCCGCGACGTCGGTGATCGCGTTGAGGGGTCCGGTCGTACCGTCGAAGGGGACACCGAGGCTGCGGGCGCGGGGGCGGGCCTGCGCGTGAAGGGTCGATGTGACGAGCAGGAGTGCCGCGAGGAACCTCATCGATCAGGTCGCCAGGACGTAGGGGAGCAGCGCCTGCCGCATCTCGGCCGCCGTTTGCCAGCGCGCCTCGCGCGACTTCGTCAGGGCCTTCATCACGGCTTCGCTCAGCGGCTTCGGGACCTCCCGCCGGATGCCGCGCAGGTCGGGCGGGGCGTGATGCTGCTGCATGTCGAGCACCGCCGCGGCGCTCGCGGCTGAGAACGGCGGCCGCCCGGTGAGCGCTTCGAACAGCACGACGCCGAGCGAGTAGATGTCGGTCCGGCCGTCGATGTCGGGAGAGCCGCTCGCCTGCTCCGGGCTCATGTACTCCTCCGTCCCCACCACGAAGCCGCTCCGCGTCACGCGATCCTCGCCCGACGTCGCGATCGCCCGGGCGATCCCGAAATCCACGAGCATGGCGCCCGCTGGGGCGCAGACCACGTTGTCGGGTTTGATGTCGCGGTGCGCCAGGCCGCGACTGTGCGCGTGCTCCAGCGCGTCGAGGATCTCGGTCGCGACGCGGACGGCGCCGTCGACGGGGAGGCGTCGATCGCGCCGCAGCACCTGACGCAGCGTGTCGCCGGCGACAAAGGGCATGACGAACCAGAGCAGGTAGTCGGTCTCGCCCGAATCGACGAGCGGGGCGATGTGCGCGTGGTCGAGCTGCCCGGCGTACCGGATCTCGCGCAGAAAGCGGTCGGCGGCGACGGAAACCGCGAGCTCGGGATGGAGAACCTTGATCGCGACTCTCCGGCCCTGGGCGTCGAAGGCGCCGAACAGGGTGGCGTTGCCGCCGCGAGCGACGGCCGTGATCACCGTGTAGCGATCACCCAGCGCCTTGCGCACACGCTCGATGAGGTCGCGCGAGGACATGGGAAAGAATATACGGCCCCAAAACGAAGGCGGCTCCCGAAGGAGCCGCCGACGCTTTGCAGGACCCCTGCGAGGTGAGGTGGCTGGTCTAGTTGGTCCCGAACACGCGGACCTCGACGCCATTGCGGCGGAACGTGCTCAGGGGAGCCTCCGTGCCGTTCGTCTGCACGATTGGACAGGCCTCGTTCCCCAAGCTAGGTACCTCATAGAAAACGACCGTGCTCGGACCGCTTGCTTGCGCCAAGGTGAAGGTCACGGCGCTCCCGGGCGCGAATGCCGCGCTAGAGAAGTCAAACGTGCCTTGCACGAACGTGTTGCGATCTGCCGACAATGTGACCGCCGCCGTCGCCGTGCCGATGACCGGCCCGTCGTAGGTATTGGCGCGGGCCGTGAGGCTGATCGTGAAATCTCCAGCTGCATCGGCGGAGAAAAACATCTCGACCCGTCCCAGGGTCGTGCCAGGGTAGGTCGGGATGTAGAAGCCGCGGTCGAGCTGATCGCCGCCGGTAGCGCCGGTCGTTTCACAGTCGATGAGCGCGGTTGCGACTCCCGTTGCCAGGAACGTGATCTCTCCTGTGCCCACGACTACGGGAACTTGGGGCGTCTCGGAGAAGATGTCCGGCATGAATGGCTTCACCGCGACATCGGGCGGGAAGTTGTTCGCCGCGGCGATGCCGCGACCGCTGGCGACGAGCGTGTTCGGGCCCACGGCGATCGTCCACGACACCTGCGCGATTCCGTCCGAGTTGCTCGTGCCGGTGCCGACCACGATGTTCGGATCGCCGATCTGGGTGAACGTGACCTTCGCCCCCTGCACGGCTTCGTCATTCCAGTCCGTGACCTTCACGGCCGTGGGCAACGGTCCCGGCGGTGCGGTGCGGCTCGCATCATCCGGATCCACGTAGTCCATCTTGGCCGGCAGCGCGAACTGGAAGTCGCTGATGGTGCGCCCGAAGCTCGGGAGCGGGGTCGCGGCCGCCGATCCCGGCGTGCACGTCCCCAGCGCCATCCCTCGGGCGATCGAGGCCGGCGGCGGGGTGCAAGTGGCCCCCGTCTTGGTCGTCTCGCCGCCGCCACCCAGGTGCAGCATGGTGGTACGGGTCTCGGCGTGGAGCTCCCGCGGCGTGACCAGCGTCGTGGCCAGATCGCGCATGAACCTCCAACTCCGCGCGAGGAGCCCGGACGGATCCGGCTCACGCGCGCCAATCACGTTGCAGTTCGGTTGTGCATGCGGCAGGGCGCGAATGAGATCGCCGTCCTGCTGGTACAGCGTGATCAATTCCTGCTGGCCTTCACTCACCGGCACGAAGCTGCACATCGAGATGAGGATCGGCTGCGTGAACGTCAGCACGGCGCCCGGGGCGTCATACAAAGCCGTCACCCGCAAGCATTGGCCGAACTTCGGCAGATCGACGTCGATGCTCTCGCACTTCTCGAGGTTGAACGTCACTTCGGTGACGGCCTGTCCGCCCGCCGTCGCCTGCGTGCCCGCCGGCACGTCGAAATGGAAGTCTTCACCCGGTACCACCAGTTCGACGCCGCCCCCCTGCGCGAGGGTGATCGTCTCGGCGGCGCAGGCGGTCCCGTCGGTCCCGCACAGCGCGCCGTCTTCGATCCGGAACTTGATGGGGAGCGTCTTTCCGTCCACGAGGCCGATGTATTCGTTCGTCTGCA
>DATHDT010000368.1:0-3253 GCA_035318905.1 Gemmatimonadales bacterium
CGCTCGAAGGGGCCGACCTGGACTTCCATCGCGTGGTAGTGGCGCTTGCCCTCACGGCGCGCCACGCGCTCCCCCGAGATCGTCAGGATGCCCTCGTTGAACTCGACGCTGAAATCCGCGGCGCTCATCCCCGCGATGTCCATGTGGACCACCAGCTCGGTCTCGGTCTCATAGACGTCAGTGCGGGGTTTCCACTTGGGCGAGGCGACGAAGCCGACGGGGCGGCCGTGGGCGACTTCGTTGAAGTAGACGTCCAGCTCATCGGCCAGGTGGACGGTGAAGGCGCCGGAGCCGCGGGAAGGGCGGTTCGGGCCGCCGCTGAACGAGCCGCTGTCTGCCATGGGGACTAAGAGAACGCGCGGATTGGACCGTGGGGTGATGCAGGTCCCAAGCTTACTCCCGCCCCTCCATGTACTTGGTCCACACGAGCACGACACCGCACCCGCTGGACGTGCTTTGGTACTGCAGCGGCGCGCTCGACACCCGTTGGTAGATCTCCACCCCGATGAGATCGGTCGGCTGATAGCTCGACAACTGCTCAAAACGGGCCTTGAACCCGTCGATGAACAGCGAGGCCACGCACCACCCCTGCCCCGACACGCCGGGGCTCTCGATCAAGACCTCGAAGTCGCCGACGCCGCCCCGCGCCCGCTCCACCCGGACGGACGGCGCCCCAGTGAACACGGCGCGCATCGTGCGGACCCCCTCGAGGTCGGCAGCGGTGCGTGTGTAGCCGAGTCCCAACCGGCGCCGCTCCTCGAACTCCTGCAGCGCAACGGATCGTTGCGGTGCCGTCACGCGCACCGGATCGAGCGTGACGGGCAGCGGCTCGAGTGTGACGGAGACCGCCGTCGTATCACCGCTCCTCAAGTCCACGGCCTGCTCCGCGGCCTGACGCCCGATCGCCTGCACGCTCACCCACTGCGTGCCAGCGGGCAGGCCGGTCAGGACGAATGTGCCACCGGCCCTCAGCGACGTCGATCCGGCATCGCGGACGATGACGCGCGCCCCGAGCAGCGGTTTGCCGTCGTTCGTTCGCGCCGTTCCGCGCAGCGTGGCCGTGGGCGGACGGTCCAGGGCGACGGTCAGGTCCTGGCGCCCCACGCCGCGGGCGCCGAGGCGGAGGTCGATGGGCCCCGTGGAGTCTCGGCCTGCGTAGCCGCGCAGCACGAGGGTCATGTCGGCGGCGACGCCGCACGCGTAGTACGCGCCGAGGGAGTCGGTGCGCACGCGCACGTCGCGATCGTGCACCTGCACATTGACGTTATCGAGCTTGGCGAGCCGCACCCAGCGCGCGATCAGCGCCGCGCCGGCGAGGTGCGCCCCGGTGGTCGCATCCTGGATCACACCGAAGACGAGCCCGCTGTCGGCGCTCGAGCCGAGCTCGACGCCGCAGCGTCGCCGCCAGAGCGTCGCCAGGGATTGCGTCGCGATGGTGACCTGTGCCGTTTGACCGGCGCCGACGGTGAGCGGA
Source organism: Gemmatimonadales bacterium (assembly GCA_035318905.1). Lineage (GTDB taxonomy): Bacteria > Gemmatimonadota > Gemmatimonadetes > Gemmatimonadales > GWC2-71-9 > 20CM-2-65-7. The sequence goes on from DATHDT010000368.1 coordinate 1,475, forward strand.
AGTGCGATAGTGAACAGGCCGGCGGAGTCGAGCCCCGGGTGCGAGACCGCGATCACCTGACGACCGACCGGCACCGAGTCGAAGGTAAATCGCCCGTCGCGGTTCGTGAGCTCGCGCCGTTCCGTCCCCCTGAGCCACACCTCGGCGCCGCCGAGGGGCGCATGGAGCAGGCTGTCGTAGACGAGGCCGCGGATCGCCCCCGTCTGCGCCGCGGCGCTCCGGGCGGTAGAGACAGCTATTAATAGAAGGAAGAGAAGGCGGTACCGCACAATGGCGTAATCTAGAGCGCCTCCCGGCTCCCCGCCCAGTTCCGCGCCCGCTTCTTCCCGAGCCACACGAGCCACCCGAGCGTCCGCACCGCCAGCCAATAGATGTAGCGCGGCGCGAACGCCGACTCCCCCATCAGGCGCAGAAAGAACCAGTCGGCGTGACGGCGCTTGACCCACTCGTCGAGCAAGAGGAACTGGTACAGGGCATCGTGCACCAGGGAGGCGTAGTAGGTCTTGGGCTTCCCCGTGCGGGCGTGTACCACGCCATCTGGTGTCCCGATGAGGATATCGAAGAAGCAGACCTTCGGACTGCACCCGTTCCACGAATACCCGCGCATCACGGTGATCCGCCCCGATGTCTCGATGACCAGGCGCACCGTGCCGTCCCTGTCGCGGAACACCAGGTCCTTTGGAGCGTGAAGTCCGGAGTCCCACGAGTAGTTGCGCTCGAGACGGTAGAGCCAGGTCACGCTGTCCTTACAGAACATCGGCGTCTCCTCCTAGGGCCGCCGCGTCAACCCGGTCGCGCGCACCCAGAACCAATCATCCGGGAGCCCCAGCCTGGCGTCGCCGCGGATCGAGGTGGGATAGCCGTACTGCGCGTTGTAGGCGACTTCGAGCACGTCATTCCGCCGCGCCGCCTGCTCCACGAGGTCGAAGAGTCCTTCCACTGTGTAGACGGACCACGGCTCGCGCAGGGGCGCGAACTTGCGCCCCGTCGTGTCGCGCAGCTCCACCGCCACACCGTGACGCACTTCGAGGATCGCCGGCGTCTGGGGCCACGGGCAAAAACACCCGACGGCCACGCGAATGCGGTACTCCTGGATGCCGAGGGCGCGCCACGCGGCGCGGCGTCGCTGCGCTTCGCGCACGATCGTGTCCCGCTCAGCGGTACTGAGAGCGGTATCGGGTCGCTCGCGCCGCGGTGGTGGGATGACGGAATCGCGGACGACCGTGACGACGGGCGGGGGTGGCGGCGGGGCGGGCGGCGCACCGTGGCAAGCCATCGCCAGGGCGCCGCCCACCGTCACCAAGAATCTGCGGACTATTGCACTGCCCGGAGCGCGTTCACCCGGCCGGCGCCGTAGAAGGCGTCGTTGCCGGGCTTGCCGAGGTCATCCGCCGACCGGCGCAACACAGACTCGACCTGGGCGGGCGCCATGGATCCACCGTTCTTCGCGATGACCAGCGCGGCGACGCCGGCGACGTGGGGCGCGGCCATGCTGGTGCCGCTGGCCCAGAAGTAAACGTTGTTGACTGGGCCGAGGCTCGCAGGACTGAATACGAAGTCCAGGACGAAGCACGCCCGCGTGATCGTCCCGGCCGGAAACAGCGGCCGTGTGCAGAGCTGGTTCTGGGGCGTATAGACGCCATCCCCACCCGGAGCCGCCAGCGTAATGGCCGATTGCCCGAAGTTGGTGTAGGACGCCGGCCGGTCCGGGTTGGACCCTTGCGGGGTGAAGAACCCCCGCGGCCCTGTCGCGGAGACGGCGATGACGTTGGCCGACTG
>DATHDT010000369.1:0-3402 GCA_035318905.1 Gemmatimonadales bacterium
TCCACGCATCGCGATGGCCCCCGACGACCACCCATTCATCCGGATACTTCGCGCCGCGGATGATGCCGATCGTGTTCCAGATCTTGTGATAGGCTCGCGCGCCCCGCTCGGTGCGCACCTTGAGCCGTGCGCGCACGGGGCCCGGGCCGACGTGATACCGGAACGGGAGCGCGCCCTGCCACGCCTGCGGCACCGGCCCCGTGAGCGGCTGGAGGAAGCGCCGCCCGTTGTCGTACGACATCGGAATGATCGGGATGTGCGGGATCGGGAACGAATCCTCCGAGGCGCGGCGCGCCCCCTCGACTGAGGCCCACCCCGGCGTGCTCGGGTCCCCGTTCATGTTCATCATGCTGCCCCGCTGAATGCCGCCTGCGGGCCGCATCGGACCCTTGGGATAGACATCGCCGCGGAAGTAGCCGTCGTCTTGCGGGTCCGAGTAGACGATCATCCCGACGGCTCCGTGTTTCTCCGCCTCGCGCGCCTTGATACCGCGGAACGAACGACCGTAGCGCACCAGCGCGATCTTGCCGCGCACGCTGATCCCCAGCGAGTCGAGCGTCTTGTAGTCCTCGATCAGGCCGTAATTGACGTACACGACCTCGGCGGTGACGTCACCGTCGCCCGTGTAGCCGTTGAAGGGCGGCACCTGCGGCCCCGTCGTGACGGGGTTTCCCGCGACCACCGGCTCGCGCAGCGAGAGGGCGACGGGCGCCCCTCCCGCGGGGATGAACCACGCCGACACCGTATCGGGTTGTGGGAGGTAGACGGTGTACTCCTTGCTCCACGCTTCGATGCCCCAGGCGCGCATGCGCTCGAGCGCGTAATCGCGGGTCGCTGCCTGTGCCGGCGTGCCCGCCATGTGCGGCCCCGCGGAGAGGATGCGCGACATCGTGCGGACACTCGCGGTGTCGGGGACAGCGAGGAGGCGCTCCTCAAAACTCTGGGCGGTGAGGCGGTTAGGCGGATAGCCGGTTACAAGCACGGCGATGATCGTTAACCGGCTAACCGCCGAACCGTCTATCCGCCTCATGCATCCCTCCCAGCGAGAAGTACTGGCGGTCGCACCCGAAGTGTGCGCACCGTGGCCGTGATGACCATGCTGATCAACGCCCCCAACGCCGCGAGGCCCATGTCCTTCTGCGCGTCCCAGATGTCGCCCTGCGTGCCGAGCCACGCGTCACCCGTGCCGGGCGCCACGATCGTGGCGATCACCATCTCCATGATCTCATACAAGGCACTGAACGCCAGCGTGACGTCCAGAGGAAGATAGTAGGCCCAGAACCCGCGCGCGTTGGCGACCCGCAGGAACACTTCACGAATCGGATACGCCATCAACAAGCCGAACGAGAAGTGGACCACGCGGTCGAATGGATTGCGCGCGAACCCGAGGTGGTCGCGCATCCAGTCACCGAAGGGTACCTCGGCGTACGTGTAGTGGGCGCCCACGGCGTGCAGCGTCATGAACGCGGTGATGATGATGTAGGACAAATCCGACAGCGGAAACGCACGGTAGGTCCCGACCAGGACGACGACGATCGCAGCGACGAGCAGGTTCTCGAGCACCCAGTCGCTGCGATCGAGGGGCCGGATGGCGGTCACGATCCACACGAGCGCGTACCAGGCCAAAAGCGCGTGGAGCAGCCTGTGGGTCCGGAAGCGAACCCGAATATGGGTTGTGGAAGTGGAGATCATGGCTACCGGCTATGGGCTATTGGGTATTGGGTTCGCCAAGAACGTAACCCAATACCTAATAGCCGATAGCCAATACCCGAACCTCACCTTGGGTTCAAGATCCGATCGATCCTCGCCTGCAGATCCACGATATGCGCCCGCGTCATCCGATCGGGCTGTTTGGCGAGCGCGGCGGCGAGCGCCGGTTGCAGGCCCTGCAGCTCGAGCCGTGCCAGCGCGCGCGCGTCGGCCGGGCGCGGCGGCGGCGGCGTGAAACCGGGGAACGGCGTGAAGCCCGGCGGCGGCACGAACGCGAGCGGCGTGGTGATCAAGCGGTCCATCTGATCGACGAACGCCTGCTGCAAGTTCCGCCGGTATGCGTCCACCGCCGGCCGCGCCGCGGCGAGCTCGGAGAATACGCCGCGCCGCACGTCACCGAACAAGTCCGGGAGCGTGTAGGCCGAGCCGGCCGGCAGCGTCCCGCCCTGCTCCGCGAGCCGCGCCAACCGGGCGTCCTGGAAGAGGGCGTTCAGCACGGCGGTCTGGCGCTGCCGGATCCGCTCCACGAACCCGGTCGGCTCGATGCGCCGCAGCACCTCGGCGTCGAGGAAGAAGATCGGCGTCGTGAACGCGTTCTCGTTCAGGAAGCGCACGGCATCGGCCTGACGGGCGCGCGGGACGGCGGTGTGGATCACCCCCGCCTGGTCGGGATACTTCTCGTGGCGGTACACGCCGCCCACCACCACCGCGACGTGGTTCATCTCGAGACTCCACTGCCCGATGAGCCGGTCGTAGAAGTCGTCGAGCAGCGTATAGTCGTCGAGCTTGTCGGTCGTCGTCGCCGTGATCAGCATCGGGACGAGGCGCTTGAGATTCGCCACGCCGTAGCGCGTCGCCTTCACCGGATCGTCGCCCAGCGCTTCCGTCTGCGTGCGGGGATCGATGCCGTCGGGATTCCCGAACCGCAGCCACGGCTTGTCGTCCTGCAGGCGCGCCAGCGAATCGAGCAGCGGACGCTCCGCGTCGGGCGTGGCCGCGCCGGCAATGCGGCGGTAACCCCAGTCGATCACGTAGTAATCCCACGGGCCGATCTTGGGCATCAGCTCGGCGTTGTCGCCGGGCTGCGCGACGTAATTGCTGCGCGCGTAGTCCATGATCGAGTACGACGTGCCGTTGGCGCGCGTGTATGTCGGGCTGCGCAGCGAGTCCGTCGGGTAGAGCCCCGACGACAGCTGATTGTGCGGCAGGCCGAGCGTGTGCCCGACCTCGTGCGTCGCGACGTAGGCCACCATCTGCCCCATCAACGTATCGGGGAGCGGCAGATGGATCGCGCGCGAATCGACGGCGCCGACCTGCGCCCACCACCAGGCCTGCAGCAGGCTCGTGATGTTGTGGTACCAGCCGATGTTCGACTGCAGGATCTCCCCGGTGCGCGGGTCGTTGACGTGCGGACCGTAGGCGTTTTCGACGGTCGACGGCAGCCAGCGGATCGTCGAGTAGCGCGCATCATCGAGATCGAATTCCGAATCTTCCTGGGGCGTCGGCGCCGGCCGCGCGGTGATCGCGTTCGAGAAACCGGCGGCCCGGAACACGGGCTCCCACGCCTGCACGCCCTTGATCAGCCAGGGCACCCACTTCGGGGGCGTCGCGGGATCCAGATAGAACACGATCGGCTTGATCGGATCGCTGACGGCGGCATTGGGGTCCTTCGGCTCGAGCCGCCAGCGGCGG
>DATHDT010000370.1:0-2190 GCA_035318905.1 Gemmatimonadales bacterium
CGAGCCGGAGTTGAACCTCCGGTAGTTCGGCCGCGCGAGCAGCGCGGCCCACTGCCCCGGGTCCTCCTCGTACACCACGCGATCCGGCGGCGCGACGTAGTTGCGGGCGCCGCGCTCCCGGTACGCGACCAGGGACCGGCGCCACACGCCGGGGCCGAGCCACGCACCCAGCACGACCAGCGCGAGCGCCGCGACCGCGCCAACCACGGTGCGGCGGCGCCGGCGGCGCCGGATTGCCGCGCCGGGAAGGTAATCGAGCGGGGGGCTCGGGGCGGCCGCAGTCATACCGCACGCTATTGATACCCAAATCGCCGTCAAAATGCCGGCCGCGGGGAGACGCAGCCAACGGCGCCAAGGGAGGGAAGGGGCGGCCGCGGATTGACGCGGATCAGCCATGGTTTCCAGTTCGCTCCTAGTCTCCAGGTCGTCCGCCGCCGGCAGGGATTGGGATTGCCCCCGGCGCTTGTTCACATGGGGGGCAAGAAGGGGGTCAGGAGTCAATGGCATGTAGTTAAGCCACTTTAGCCTTTTTTTTCAGCCGTTTTCGTAGCTCGTCTCTGGGCTTGTTCATCAGGTCGTGCGGCTTGGCCCGTCGCTTTACGACCCGCGGCTCGGCGCGGCCGGGGCGGTGCGGGTTGGTCAGCAGCGCGGGCATCGTGTCGGCGGGGCGCGCGTGGCGTAGCCACCGGTAGGCATCGGCGAAGCTGATCCGCGCCACGCTCACCTCCTGCCGCCGGGCGGCCTCCAGCATCGTCAGCCGCACGAGGTTGTAGACGAGGCAGAACACGCACAGCTCCTTCCGGACGCCCGCCTCGGTCTTGCAGCGGAGCACGTCCAGGCGCATCGTCGCCTTGAGGTGGCGGATGTTGGTCTCCACGTCCCACCGCCGCAGGCGCAGGCCGGGCAGCGAGCGCTCGCCGTCGGCCGGGTAGGCGAGGGGGTCGAGCAGCGTGGTGACCATCGTCAGCTCCACCGGGTTGCCCGCCGGCCCGGTGACGGTGCGGCGCAGCTCGCGGACGGTGATCGACGCGGGAAGCGCGTCGTACGTCGCGGGGTCGATCCATGCCGGCCGCTGCTCCGGCTTGAACCACTCGACGAGTTGGTCGTCGCGCCCGAGCGTCTTGACCCAGCGAGACCGTGGGGTGTCCGCCACCGCCCGTTTGCCCCGCTCCGGGCAGTGCGGCCGGCCGGGCGTGAAGTCGACGATCCGCGCGTGGTGCGCGGGGAACAGCCCGTGCAATTCGTCGCGTAAAAGCAGGGCCAGGTGCGCGTAGCTGCCGAAGCTGTCGTCGCCGACCAGCAAGTCGCCCGCGCCGAGCAGCGGGTGCATCCCCGCGGCGACGCCGACGTCCCCGGTGAACAGCGGCCCGGCCGCCGCGTCGAGCAGCAGGCCGGTGGACGCGCTCAGCAGCACCAGCAGGTGGGCGGCGGGGAAGCCGCAACCCGCGACGTGACCGGCGGGCTGGCCGAACGCCGCCTGAAGTTCCGGCGTGTCGGGCATCGAGAACGTCGTGCCGTCGACGTGGAACACGCGGTGGCCGCGCCAGCGGTGCCGCGCCTCGCGGGTGGCGGGCGACGCCGCCGCGTCCACGACGCGGGTGAGTAACGACTGGTACACCGCCAGTGGCAGCCGCGCCCTCGCCTGGCAGTAGGCGCCCGGCGTGAAGGACAGATGGCGGCAGCCGGGGAGGTGCCGCACCTCGGCGCACGGGCAGTTGCCGTGCAGGACCTGCTGGGCGAAGAGCGCGACCGTCGTCGCCGGGTCGAGCGTGCGGTCGCGCCAGGCGTACCCCAGTTCGTCGCACACCGCCTCGACCGCGCCGCGGCCGACGACACCCAGCGGGTCGCGCTTGATGCGCGCCACCGCACCGGCGATACTCACACCCATCCGTGGCCTCCTGTTCCTCGGTGTCCTAAGCAAACACCATTGTGGCAGGAGGCCACGTCTTGCGCAAATCTAGTAAGTGCAGTGGCGGCGCGGGGTTGCGGTTAACTTAATGCCATTGAGTCCTGACCCCCTTCCTCGTTTGCCCTCTGTGCAGAAACCCTATTCGTAGACAGCGTTCCCGGTTTCGCACATCAGGTACACGTCGGTGTGCGCGGCGTTTACCCACAGCTCGTAGTGAATGCCGCCGGGCTCCCCCGCCCAAAGCTGCGTAGCCTCGATTGGCAACGGGCGCTTGAACAGCA
>DATHDT010000371.1:0-2260 GCA_035318905.1 Gemmatimonadales bacterium
TAGACGGCGGTGCCGACGACCTTGGCCAGCTCCAGATCCTCGGGGATGAAGATCCAGGCCTTGAGCCCAGCGCGCGCCGCCTGTGCCGCGACGGCGTTGGCGAGGTTCCCGGTCGAGGCGCAGCCGATGGTGTCGAGCCCGAACGCGGCCGCCGCGTTGATCGCCGTCGCCACCACGCGGTCCTTGAACGAGAGCGACGGATGGGACACCGCGTCGTTCTTCAGCCACGCGCGGGCCACACCTAGCCGCGCGGCGAGCCGCGGCGCGGCGACGAGCGGCGTGCCCCCGGTGTCGAGGGACAGGGTGGGTTCGCCGTCGAAGGGCAGCCATTCACGGTAGCGCCACAGCGAGCGCGGCCGGGCCGCGATGACGTCTCGCGTGGGGAGTGCGCGACCAGGGTCGAGCACGGGGTCGAGCGGTCCGAGGCACTGCTCGCATACGGCCACGGGGGCCGGGTCGTGCACGGTCCCGCAGGCCCGGCAGACCTGCGGCCGCGGGCGGAGCCCCAAGGGGGGCGCCAGCGTCGACGTCATGGCGTGGCCTCAACCGGCGGATGAGACGGCACGGGCTGCTTGCGGACCGCGCGGATTTCCGCCTCGTCGGTGGCATCGATCGGATAGCAATGCTCCGGCCCCGGGAACGCGCCGGCGCGCACGTCGAGCGCGTATTCGCGGAACGCTCGCTCGACGTCTGTGCCCACCTCGGCGTAGCGCTTAACGAAGCGCGGCGCGATGTCGCCGACGAAATTGCCCAGGATGTCGTGCGAGATCACGAGTTGGCCGTCCACACACGGCCCTGCCCCGATGCCGTACACCAGCACCTGCACCCGCTCCCGCAGGAACGCCGCGGTCTCGACCGGAACTGCCTCGAGCAGAATCGAAAACACGCCGGCCCGCTGCAACGCCTCGGCATCGCGGACGAGCCGTTCCGCCGCCGCGAGAGATTTCCCCTGCACGCGATAGCCGCCCAACTGGGCCAGGTTCTGAGGCGTCAGCCCCAGATGGCCCATCACAGCGATCCCGGCGTCCACCATCGCGCGGACCCGCCGCGCGATGCGGGCGCCGCCTTCACATTTCACGGCGTCGCAGCCGGCGGCGACGAACGCCCCCGCGCTGCGGATCGCCGTCTCGTCGGAAGGCTGATACGAAAGGAACGGCAGGTCTCCCACCACGAAGGCGCGCCGCGCCGCGCGCGTCACCGCCCGCGCAAAGACGAGCATCTCATCGAGACCAATCCCCACGGTGCTGGGGAGCCCCAGCATGGTCATCGCGGCCGAGTCCCCCACCAGGATCATGTCCACACCCGCCCGGTCGGCGAAGGTGGCGGTGGGGTAGTCGTAGGCCGTGACGAAGACGGCCTTCTCGTTGCGCGCCTTCAGCGCCGCGAGCGTGGCGACGGTCACTTTGCGGACGGACATGGATGCCTCCATCGGTCAGGCGGCGACCGCAAGGTCGCTGATGCACTCGCGAATCCGCTCGAGTGCGATATCAAGGACCGCCGGCGAAACGGCGAACGACAAGCGCAGATGCCCCGCGCCGCCCGGTCCGAAGCCGGTACCCGGCAGCACAGCCACGCCGTGCACCTCGAGCAGGCGCGCGGCGAGCTGCGTGGTCGAAAGCCGCGCCCGCTCCTCGATTCTTCGAACGTCGGGAAAGGCGTAGAAGGCCCCGTCCGGCCGCGGACAGCGGATGCCGGGCAACCCGTTCAGGCCATCAACCAGCCAGTCGCGGCGGCGCTCGAGTCGCGCCACCGCCGCCGCCACGCTCTCCTGCGGCCCCGTCAGGGCGGCGAGCCCCGCGAGCTGGACGAACGGCGGCGTGCACGACGTGCCGTTGACCACGAGCATCGTCACGCGCTCGACGAGCGGCGCCGGCACCACGCCGAAGCCGAGGCGCCACCCGGTCATCGCGTAGCTCTTCGAGAAGCTGTCGACGATGACGGTGCGCTCGAGCATCCCGGGCAGCGCCGCGATGCTGTCGACGTGCCCGTCGTAGCGGATGCGGCCGTACACCTCGTCCGAGATCACGGTGAGGTCGTGGCGCTGCGCCAGCTCGGCGAGCGCACTCAGGGCAGTGGGATGTGCGATGCTCCCGGTCGGATTCCCCGGCAGGTTGACGACCAGCGCCCGCGTGCGCGGCGTGACGAGAGCGGCGAGGCTCGCGTCGAGCCGGTAGCCGACGGGAACCCCTCCCGCGAAGCGCACCACCGATGCGTAGATCGGGAATCCGGGGTCAGGCACCAGGACTTCGTCTCCCGGTTC
>DATHDT010000372.1:0-9931 GCA_035318905.1 Gemmatimonadales bacterium
CGGAATCGATAATGTTCGTCGAGCCGACCCAGTAGAACGTGGCCACGATCGCGTCACCCAGGTGCGGGTTGGTGGGGTTGAACCCCTTGATCAGGATTCTCCCGCTCTCGTTGAACGTGCCGTTCGACTGATCGAGCGCGATCGGCTGCGGTGGCGGCGCGCGCTTGAGCGCGAACGTCGTGGCGAGCCATGGGCGGGTCTGGTTATCGAAGAACCACGTCCAGCCGGGATTGACGCTACCCGCGCTTGCCTGCACGGCGTACGCCTGGTCGTTCTTGATTAGGTTGTCCGACCCTTGGCCGATACTCGTGTAGTTCTGGGGTGGCTCCAGGCCGCCGAACGTGCCTGAGGACGTGACCGTAAAGACCAGCGCATCGGCGTCCACCGCGATCGAGCCGGCTTGGGCGGTCGTGATGCCCGAGCCCGAGCCCGAGCTCGAGCGGTGGTTGCCCAGCGCCACGGTGAAGTTGTCCTCCACCCCCGTCCACGCTGAGATCGATACCCCGCCGTCGGTGACCGACTGCGAGAGGTACGCCGCGACCGCCAAAATGTCGCTCTCGCCGGGGTCTGTATTAGGGTCGGGAAAGTTCTGGACGTTGGTGGCGACGTATGTGGCCATCGAGTATCCGCCGGATGTGACGTATTCGACGAGGTGATACTGATTCCCGACCGGCGTGTAGGGAGTGGTGGTCAGGACATCGACCACGGAGTCGATGATGTTCGTCGAGCCGAGCCAGAAGAAGGTGGCGACAACCGCATCGCCGTGGTGCGGGTTCGTGTGGTTGAACCCCTTGACGAGCAACGTCCCCGTTTCCCCCATCGCGCCGTTCACCTGGTTTTTGGTGATGCCGTTCGCCGAGTAGGAGAACAGGGGAGTGCCGGGCCCGCCCCGCTCAGGGATGGGCGGATTGACCGCGTCCTTACACGCCGCGGCGATCACCGCGGCTCCGATAAGCGCTGCGACTGTCGTTTTTCTCAACATGACGCCGCCTCCTGTTTGATGTGCGCCACACGATCGGCAGGATCCGAGCGAGAAACTTCGAAAACTGTGGCGCTGCTTCGGCAAGGTTCGCGCCAACCGCCAGGACGGAGTGATGATCCCTGCATGTCACCGGCAACCGCACCTGACGCATGTTGACCCCGCACGACGTGAAGGGTACGAATCGAACGGCGTGACCGGCAGGTTGGTGGTCGCGGCAGCGCCACACGGGCCGTTTCGTTTGCAAACAGCGCCGCTGACGTCGGCAGCCTGATGACGAAGCGCCCGTCCAGTAGTTACTGGCGGGCGCTCATCTGCGAGAATCCGTCACAGATATGCGTGATCTACGGCTATGGGCCTGGGTAGAGTTGAACTACCGACCTCACGCTTATCAGGCGTGCGCTCTAACCACCTGAGCTACAGGCCCGGCCTGCTAGGCGCCTAGACGTCTAGGCGCCTAGACACCTAGGAGAATCATTCCCACTCCCGCTTCGGCCCCTTCTTCGGGCGGAACTCGTCCTCGTCCCCTTCGTCGAACTCGTCGTCCAGGTCGTCGTAGTCGTCGGCGTCTTCGCCGTCCTCGTCGTCGACCTCGTCTTCATCCAGATCGTCGTCGAAGTCTTCGTCGAGATCCTTGTCCTCTTCGAATTCTCCGAACTCCTCGTCGACGTCGTCGCTCCTGCGCTTGAGCGACCAATCCGTCGACGTCTCGCGGGCCAGCATTGCCACCTCCGGCTGGGGTTCGAGTCGAACGACCCTCCTACACTCCCTACTCTTCCGACGCGGCTCGCTTCTCGCTGCGGGCCACTTTGCGGCGGTCAGTGCCGCCCAACAGGCGCTTGCGGAGTCGCAGGGACGACGGTGTCACCTCGATCAACTCGTCGTCCTCAATGTACTCCAGCGCCGCCTCCAGAGTCACTTGGCGCGGCGGCTCCAACATAATCATCTCGTCGGACGCCGTGGTCCGCATGTTCGTCAGCTTCTTTTCCTTCGTGGCATTCACGTCGAGATCGCCGGTCCTCGCGTGCTCCCCCACGACCATCCCCTCGTACACCGCATCGCCCGGTTGGACGAACAGCGTACCGCGCTCCTGGAGATTAAACAGCGCGAACGCTACCGCCACCCCCTCCCGGTCCGCTACCATGACCCCCCGGCTCCGGCCCGAGATCGGACCCGCCCAGGGGCCATACTCGAAGAAGCGGTGGTGGATGATTCCCGTCCCGCGTGTATCCGTCAAGAACTCCGACCGGTACCCGAGGAGCCCCCGCGCCGGCACGCTGAAGCGCATACGGACCATCCCCAGGCCGGGATTCCGCATGTCCAGCATCGTCGCCCGCCGGGGACCGAGCTTCTCCATCACGACGCCCACATACCCCTCGGGCGCGTCGATCATCAGCTCCTCGTACGGCTCGAGGCGCTCCCCGTCCGGGCCCTCGCGCGGGATGATGCGCGGCCGGCTCACCTGGAACTCGTACCCCTCGCGCCGCATCGTCTCCATCAGGATGCCGAGGTGCAGCTCCCCCCGCCCCGACACCGTGAAGGCGTAGGGCGTGTCCGTGTCCTCGACGCGGAGCGCGACGTTGCGCTCCAGCTCGCGGTACAGCCGCTCCCGCAGGTGCCGCCCCGTCACGAACTTCCCCTCGCGTCCCGCAAAAGGCGAGTTGTTGACGAGCATGTCCACCGAGATCGTCGGCTCCTCGACCGCGATGCCGGCAAGCCGGTCGAGGTGATCGGGTGCGGTGATCGTCTTACCGATCTCGACCCCCGCGATACCGGCGATCGCCACGATCTCGCCGGCCGACGCCGTTTCGACCTCGGCCCGCTCCAGTCCCTCGAACGCGAACAGCTTGACGATGCGCGCCTGCTCGAACGTGCCGTCCCCAACCGGACCCGGCGCCCCGATCGGCAGCAGGGCCACCTGGTCGCCGACGTTGACGTGGCCGCGCTCGATCCGCCCGATCCCGATCCGCCCCAGGTACGACGAGTAGTCGAGCGTCGAGATCAGCATCTGGAACGGCCCGTTCCCGTCCGCTTGCGGCGGCGGAATCGTCTCCAGAATCGTGTCGAACATCGGCTTCAGGTCGGTGCCCGGCACCGCCAGGTCCATGGTCGCCGTCCCGGCCCGGCTCGACGTATAGAGGAACGGGCAGTTGAACTGCTCCGGCGTCGCCTCGAGGTCCATCAACAACTCCAACACCTCGTCGTGCACCCGCATCGGCTCGGCGTCCTGCCGATCGATTTTGTTCACCAGCACGATCGGCTTGAGCCCCAGCGCCAGCGCCTTCCCCGCCACGAACCGCGTCTGCGGCATCGGCCCCTCGGCGGCGTCCACCAACAGTAGGAAACCGTTGACCATGCGCAGGATCCGCTCCACCTCGCCGCCGAAATCGGCGTGCCCCGGCGTGTCCACGACGTTGATCTTCGTGTCACCCCAGCGCACCGACGTGTTCTTCGACAGGATCGTGATCCCGCGCTCGCGCTCCAGCGGGTTCGAATCCATGACGCGCTCCGTCAACTGCTGGCCGACGCGGAATACGCCCGCCTGGCGGAGCATCTGGTCCACCAAGGTCGTCTTGCCGTGGTCGACGTGGGCGATGATGGCGATGTTGCGGATCTTCAAGGAGATACCTGGGTGATGGTGTGCAATGAGGGGCGCAGTATAGGGAGGGGGCAAGCAAAATACAAGCCTAATCGCAGGTCTGATCCCTCTCCATCTGTACCGTCACGTGATTGATCCCCAAGGCCCGCATCTGGTCCTGCACGGCTTCGAGCACGGGCTGATTGTCGGTCGGGTTCCGGACCACCAGATGCCCGCTCATCGCGACCACGCCGCTGGTGACCGTCCACACGTGCAGGTCGTGCACCGAGTCCACGCCCGGCACGGACGCGATCCGGTCGTGCACGTCCCCGAGGGCGATGTGGTTCGGCGTCGCCTCCATCAGGATGTCCGTGCTTTCCTTAATGAGGCGCCACGCGCTGCCCAGCACGAGCAGCGTGATCAGCACTGAGATCAGCGGGTCGGCCAGAACCCACCCGGTGGCGACCACGATGGCGCCCGCGGCCAGGGCGCCCACCGATCCCAGCAGGTCGCCCAGAACGTGCAGGTACGCGCCACGCTGATTGAGCGAGTGCTCGTGGCCGTGATGGAGGATGCGGAGGGAGATGAGGTTGGCGACGAGGCCGATCCCCGCTACGCCGAGCAGCAGGGGGCCGTCCACGAGGGGGGGCGCCGTGAGGCGATGCCACGCCTCGATGCCGATCCCGATCGCGATGGCGATGAGCAGGGCCCCATTGACGAGCGCGGCGAGGATCTCGAGCCGCAGCAAACCGAACGACCGCTCGGGCGTCGCGGGACGCTGTGCGACGCGCGCGACAAACAGGGCGAGCCCGAGCGCCGCCGCGTCGGCGAGCATGTGACCGGCATCCGCGAGCAGGGCGAGCGAGCCCGCGAGCCAACCTCCCACCGCCTCGGCGATCATCACCGTGGCGGTGATCCCCAGCGCGATGGCGAGTCGGCGCCGGCTCTCGGCGCGCAGCGGCGCGCGGTGCACGCATTGCGCCGGGACGGGAAGGAATGAGCTGTCGGTCACGCTACCGCAACATAAATGAGGGTGGCGCTTGAAGTCGAGTCGGCACCGGCTAGGTTCTTGCGAACCCCATGAACGAGCCCGCGATACAGTCCCTCGGCCTGCGCCTCCTGGCCGTCATCGTCCTCATCGCGGCGAACGCGTTCTTCGTCGCCGCGGAGTTCGCCCTCGTGGCCGCGCGGCGCACCCGGATCGAGGCGATGGTCCGTCGGGGCGACCGCAAGGCGAAGGCGGTCCAGAGCGCCCTGCAGGACCTGTATCGCCAGCTCTCCGCCGCCCAGCTCGGCATCACCGTCGCTTCGATTCTGCTCGGCTACGTCGCCGAGGACACCGTCGCGCACTTGTTCCGCGAATGGTTCGCGGGGCTTCCCGCCGCACTCAGCTTCCTCACCCGGGGTGGGGTCGCGTCGGTCGTGGCCGTCGCGGTGATCTCGTTCCTCCACGTCGTGTTCGGCGAGCAGGCCCCAAAAGCATGGGCGATCACATACCCTGAAGGTACGAGCCGCTGGATCGCCACGCCTTTGATCCTTTTCTCCTGGATCACGCGGCCCTTCACCGACCTGCTCAACTGGAGCGCCAACGGCATCGTGCGGCTGATGGGCATCAAGAGCACCAACCCCGAGCACGACCGGGTGCATTCTCCCGAAGAAATCCGCATGCTGGTGCAGCAGAGTCGTAAGACCGGTGGCCTCGGCGCCGCGGATGCGCGGATGCTCGAGGGCGTGTTCGAATTCAGCGAGAAGAACGCGCGCGACGTGATGACGCCGCGGACCGACATGGTGGCGCTCACGGCGGGACTCACGCTCGCCGAAGCCGCCGACGCCGTCGCGGCCGCGGGGCGATCGCGCTATCCGGTCTACGGAGAGTCGCTCGACGACATCGTGGGCACCGTCCACGCGAAGGATATCCTACGGGGCCTGCGCGCGACGCCGGCCAAGACCGTGAAGGAGATTGCCCGCCCCGCGTTCTTTGTTCCGGGCACGCGCGAAGTGGAAGACGTCCTCACCGACATGAAGCGTCAGAAGGTGCACCTCGCGATCGTGCTCGACGAGTTCGGCGGCACCGCGGGGCTCGTCACAATGGAAGACTTGCTCGAGGAGATCGTCGGCCCCATCTACGACGAATACGACCGTCCCGCCGCGCCTACGCCAAAAGCCGCCGCCGGCACCGGGGGCACGCCCGTCATCGCCGGCAGTACCGAAATCCGCGACGTGAACCGCCAGTTCGGTCTCACACTCGACGATGCCGACTACACGACCATCGGCGGATTCCTCTTCGGCACACTCGGCCGTCTCCCCAAGGTCGGGGACCGCATCACGGTGAGCGGCGCGGCGTTCGAGATCGTGGAGATGGACGGGCGGCGGGTGGGAAAAACACGTGTCTGGCCAGTCGCCAAGAGCGGAACTCTCGACTAGCGACGGCTCGCGAGGCGTGCCGCCAACTCCAGCGCCGCCCGCATCGAGCCCGGATCGGCCTTACCGGTTCCCGCGATATCGAGCGCCGTCCCGTGATCGGGCGCCGTCCGAATGAACGGCAGGCCGAGCGTCACATTCACCCCGCGTCCGAACCCCGCGACCTTGACGGCCGTCATCCCGACATCGTGATAGGGCGCGAGCACCGCATCGAAATCCCCGCGTAGCGCTTTCACGAACACGGTATCAGCCGGCAGCGGCCCCGCAGCGCCCAGCGCCGTCGCGGCGGGCCGTAAGACGCGGTCGTCCTCGTCCCCGAACAGACCGCCCTCGCCCGCGTGCGGATTGAGCGCGCACACTGCGAGGCGCGGCGTCGCCAGGCCCCACCATTGGCGCAGGGCGCTGGCCGTGATCCGGCCGGCTTGCACCACGAGATCGGTCGTCAGCTGAGAAGGGACATCGCGCAGCGCGATGTGGGTGGTCACGAGAACGACGCGCAGCTGATCGGTCGCGAGCATCATGGCGACGGGCACGTCGCCGGCGAGGTGCGCCAGGAATTCGGTGACGCCCGGGTAGCGGTAGCCCGCGGCGTGCAGCGCCTGTTTGTGAACGGGGCCGGTGACGATCGCATCGACTTCGCCGGCGAGAGCGAGACGGGCAGCCTCCTCGATCGCTTCACCCGAGACGCGCCCTGCCGCTGCCTCCGAGAGTCCTGCTCCGTGCTCCGTGCTCCCGACCAGCGTCACGTCCGCGCCGAGCGGCTGCGACAACGCTTTTTCGACCACTTCGGGACCGATGCCCCGCGGGTCACCGGTCGTCACAGCCAGCCGCGGTCTCACGAGACTAGAGGCGGATGTCGATGTACGTCTGCCGGCGCAGCTGGTCGATGTAGTGTCGGATGGCGAGGTCGTTGCCGAGGATCTCCTTGATCCGCACCTTCACGTCGTCGAAGCCCAGGTCCCCCTCGGCGTGACGCTGCGTGACTTCGTACACGACGAACTTCGGGCGGCCCGACCGAGCGCCGACCGTGATGACCGACTTGATCCCGGCCGTCGTGTCGCTCGCCAGGAGGTCCTGGTACTCTTGCGGCAGCTGATTGATCGGCGCGTCCTCCGCCAACTTCGGCTCCTCGGGATCGGCGTTCCGCGCGAGCGAATCGAACGGAACTCGACGCGCCAGGGCATCGTGCAGGGAGTCGGCGAGGCGTCGCGCGACGTCGACCTGCGCGGGGCTCACATCCGCCATGATCAACACGTGGCGCGCCAGGATTTCGGCGGGTTGCACGCGATCGACCCGGATCACGTGATAGCCGAAAGGCGTTTCGACGACATCCGAGATCTCTCCTGGTCGAAGCCGAAACGCCACGTCCTCGAACGACTTGAACATCACGCCGCGGCGAAACCACCCCAGCTCGCCGCCCTGCTCGCGCGAGGCCGTGTCGGCCGAGAACCGTTTCGCAATGGCCGCGAAATCGCCGCCGTGGCGCAAGACCACCAGCAACGACTCCGCGACCTGGGAGGCACGCGCCTTGGCGGCGGAATCGGGCTGTGGCTTGATGACGATCTGGCGGAACGAGACGGTTGCCGGACGTTTCGGCTGCTGGGCCCGGTTCGTCTCCCAAAACTCCCGCATCTGGGCGTCGGTCGGGGGAATCGGCCGGAGTTTGCCCTTCTGGCGCAGGTGCTCGAAGAGCCGATCCTGGAGAATCCGCCGCCGTTGGTCGTCCGAGAGCTGGCGCCGCCACTCTTCCACGCTCCCGAGCCCCACCGCGCGCAGCTGATTCTGGAACTCGAGCTCCGAGCTGAACTGCTTGCGGGCGTTCTGGTACGTTTGCTCGACCGCGTCGAGCACCTCCTGCTCCGTCACCTTCACGTTCGTATCGCGCTGCGCCTGCTGGACGACCAGCTCCTCTTCGATCATGCGATCGACGATCTGGCGCCGCATCTTGGCGCGACCGGCGGAGTCCGGCGGGACCTGGCCCCCCTGCGCCTGGAACCGCACGACCTCCTCGTCTATCTGAGACGAGAGGATGGGGCGCGTGCCCACGATGGCCACGATCCGGTCGATCGGCCGCGGCGGCTGTTGAGCAGTCGCGCTCCGCGAGAAGACGCTCCCGGCGCAGAGGATCGCGGCGATCAGGATGCGGCGCGTCGTCATTGCAGGCGACGCCGTGGCGTCGTGTCCAAGCGGCCGGTCGGCGGCGGCGGCGTCATGCG
The DNA here is from genome assembly GCA_035318905.1 of Gemmatimonadales bacterium. Taxonomy (GTDB): domain Bacteria; phylum Gemmatimonadota; class Gemmatimonadetes; order Gemmatimonadales; family GWC2-71-9; genus 20CM-2-65-7. The sequence continues at coordinate 8,195 of DATHDT010000372.1, forward strand.
CGGCACGCCCGGCGACTGCGCCGAATCAGCGGCCGCGCGGAGCTCCTTGGCGCGCTCGAGCGCGCGCTGCACGCCGGATTGCTCGACCCTCCAGTCGGCCTTCGCGCGCAGCGTTTCGCCCAGGAATGGGGGCACCGGATAGAAGCGCGCGCGCCCCTTCACCAGCCGCTCGAAGTAGTCCTGGACGTGCGCCATCGCCAGGTCGCGCCGCGCCTCGGGCGTCGCGGCCGAGTCGTGGAGCATCGCGGGCGTCAGGTTGAGGACCGCGCCGAGAATGCTGACCGCGGAGTCGTGCTGCGCGCGCAGTTGCTGCCAATCGTCGGCGGACAGAGTGATGCCGGCGGAATCCGCCTGCTCGAGGAGCAGTTGGCGCTGTACGACGACCTTGAGGAACTGCGTAATCTGCTCGTCGGTGGCCTGGGACAGGGACTGCGCGACCGTGGGATCGAGCGCGGCGAGCCAGCGCACGAGGTGCTTCATCTGGAACGTGCCGCCACGATAGCGCACCAGTGTCCGGCCGCTGCCGCGCGCGTCATCGAGATCCTGGAGCGCGGCCTTGACCATCGCGGCCGCGCGATCCACCGGCTCGATCCGCCGCTGGGTCGACAGGCTGTCGAGGTACAGCGAATCGAGACGGTAGGTCAGCCGCTCCTCGAGGCTGGTGCGGAACGAGTCGCGCACCTCGGCGAGCGGCGGCCGGCGGATGATGTGGTAGCCGAACGGGCTCTTCACCACGGGGCTGACGGCCCCTGGCCCCAGCTGCCACGCGGCATCTTCGAAGGCCTGCACGAACTGCCCCCGCTCCGACACACCGAGCGAGCCGCCGCGCGGCTTGGAGCCGGCGTCCTCCGAGTAGCGGCTGGCCAGCCGCCCGAACCCGGCGCCCGCGGTCCTCGCCTGCGCTGACACGCGCTCCGCTAGCGCGTGTTTCTGCGCATCCACCGGCGGAGCGGCGCTCGACGGCACTTGGAGCAGGATGTGCTGGAACAGGCGGGCCTCACCGGCCGCGTAGGCCGAGTCGACCTGCGCGTCGTTGAGATGCGCGCGGGGCTCGATGAGGCGCTCGTGGAATCGCTCCCACTTGACCTGGGAAACGAGCGGCCACATCGCCTGCGTCATCGTCGCCGAGTCGAGGAGGTTCTCGCCCCTCGCCATGGCTTGAGCCACGAGCGCGTAGTCGACCCACACGTGGGCCAGGCGGTTGAGCGCGAGGGGTTCGAGCGGGACCTGCTTGCCGTTCCCCGCGAGGTCCGCCAGGCGATCGACCGTGAGGGTCTGGCCGTTCGCGCGGGCGACGACTTCCGCCCTGGCCGAGAACGCGTCCCGCAGGGCATCGCACCCGGCGACCGTGAGAACCAGCAGCACCAAACTCAAACGTCGCATCCCGTCTCCTCTTTCCTAGGCAGGGTGATCGTGCAGGACGGCCGTGAGCGCCCGGACCAGGCCGGGGCCGATCATCTCTCCGCCGAGCCGGCGGAGTCTGAGTGAGAGCGGCACCGCGCGCCGCACGTCGGCCTCGAACTGCACTCGCTCCAGAGCCACCTGTAGCCCTGCGAGCCGCGGCGTGGCGTCCCGCCGAAACGTAAGCCGCGCCTCGTCGCCCTTGATCAGGACCGTTTCCAGGCCCGCCTGGGCGCCGAGCGCGCGGAGCTCGGCGACGAGGAGGAGACGCTCGGCTTCCGGCGGTAGCGGCCCGAAACGGTCGCGCAACTCCTCGCGCACGGGCGGAATCTCGCA
>DATHDT010000373.1:0-3456 GCA_035318905.1 Gemmatimonadales bacterium
GTGCGCACCGAATTCTGGGGATACGCGCCGGAGGAGAAGAATGACGTCGCGACCCTCGTGGCCGAACGCTTCCGCGGCATCCGTCCGGCGCCCGGGTACCCGGCGTGCCCCGACCACACCGAGAAGCGGACCTTGTTCGACCTGCTCGACGTGACGGGCGCGACGGGCATCACGCTGACGGAGTCGTGCGCGATGTTGCCCGCGGCGTCGGTGAGCGGCTGGTACTTCGCGCATCCGGAGGCCAAGTACTTCGGCCTGGGGCGCATCGGGCAGGATCAGGTGACGGACTACGTCGTCCGCAAAGGCATGACGCAAGAGGAAGTAGAACGCTGGCTGTCCGCGAACTTGGCGTACACGCCGTGAGGGCTTAGGTTGCCGGATATGGATGAGGCGATACGCATCACCGCCGAGCCGGTGGACAACCACCGCTGCAAGTTCGTCGTGAGCCAGCCGCTCCACGCGGCGGGCGTGCGGCGTTTTGCGTCCGCCGACGAAGCGAAGGGATCGCCGCTGGCGGAAGCCATCTTCGCGATTCCCGCGGGCGGTGTCACCGAAGTGATCGTTTCGGGCAACATCGTCACGGTCGTCAAGGACAATCCCGCGCCATGGCCGGCAGTGGGGAAGGCCGTCGGCGCGGCGATCCGCGCCGCGGCTGCATCAGGCGCTCCTCCTGTTGCAACGAAGGCGGCGCCTGCAGCAGGTGCGGTCGATGATGATGTGCTCTATGAGCGGGTGGCGCGGCTCTTCGAGGATCAAGTGAATCCGATGGTCGCCCGCCATGGCGGCCGCGTCGAGCTGATCGACGTACAGGACGCCGTCGTGATGCTCCGGATGGGCGGCGGATGCCAGGGGTGCGGCATGGCCGATGTCACATTGCGCCAGGGGATCGAGGGCATGCTGGCCCAGCACATCCCGGAGGTCCGGGGCATCGTGGATATCACCGACCACACCTCGGGCGCGAACCCCTACTTCCAGGCGTCGAAAAAGTAGGGGCGCGGCATGCCGCGCCTCCTGCTGTTGCTGCCGTCCACCACGTATCGCACGGCGGCGTTCGTTGACGCGGCCCGGCGCATCGGCGCCAACCTGACCGTCGCCTCGGAGCAACCCAGCACCCTCGAAGCCGCGAACCCCGCCGGACTCCTCACCCTCGACTTCCAGCATCCCGAGCGCGCCGCCGACCAGGCGCATGACTTCGCGCGCCGCCATCCGATCGACGCCGTGGTCGGCGTGGACGACGACACCGCCGTCGTCGCCTCCGTCGTGTCCGCCCGGCTCCGGCTCCCGGGCAACCCCGTGGAGGCGTCCCAAGCGGCCCGGAACAAGCACCGGCAACGCGAGCTGCTGGCGAAGCACAACGTGCCGGCTCCCCAGTTCGCGCTCCACCCGTTGGCCCGGGATCCCCAGGAGCTCGCTCGGTCCATCACGTATCCCTGTGTGCTCAAGCCTTTGCACTTGAGCGCGTCGCGCGGCGTGATCCGCGCCGACAACCCGGCCGGATTCGTCGCCGCGCACGCCCGGTTGGCGGCGATTCTCGACGGTTGCGACACGGACTTTCTCGTCGAAGACTTCGTACCCGGTTACGAAGTCGCGCTCGAAGGCCTCCTGGTGAACCGGCGGCTGCACGTCCTGGCGCTGTTCGACAAGCCCGACCCGCTCGACGGCCCGTTCTTCGAAGAGACGATCTACGTGACCCCGTCGCGCGTGCCTGCGCCCCTGCAGAAATCGATCGCCCAGTGCACCGAGCGCGCGGCACGCGCCCTCGGTCTCATGGAAGGTCCGGTACACGCGGAGCTGCGCTACAACGAGCGAGGACCGTGGCTCATCGAGCTCGCGGCCCGGCCGATCGGCGGGCGCTGCTCCGCCGTGCTGCGGTTCGGAGGGGACGGCGTGACGCTCGAGGAATTGATCCTGCGTCACGCACTCGGCATGCCGATTCCCTCGCTCGCGCGCGAGAACGTCGCCGCGGGGGTGATGATGATTCCTATCCCGGGCGCCGGCGTGTTGCAGGAAGTGCGCGGAGTCGCCGAGGCCAAAGCAGTGCCGCTCGTCGAGGACGTACAGATCACGGCGCACCCCGGCGAGCGCCTCGTGCCGTTCCCCGAAGGGTCGCGGTACCCCGGCTTTATCTTCGCGCGCGGCGCGACGCCGTCTGTGGTTGAAGGAGCGCTGCGCGAGGCGCACCGCCGGCTGGAGTTCGTGCTCGCATGAAGTGGCGACGCGCGCTCACCGTTCTGCTCATTTGTCTGGCGGCGCTCGAGATCGCGCGCAGCCTCGGGCGGCTCGATCGGGTGATCTTCGCGACCTACGTCGATGTCGGGAACGTCGTGCTGGAGGGCGGGGATCCCTACGGCCCGCGCTTCACCACCTGGCCGGCGCTCAATACCTGGCCCCCGTTCTTCCTCTTCATCGCGGCGGGGCTCGCCTTGCTGGCGCGCCTTTCGTTCGGGGGCGCCCTACTCCTGTGGCAGGTGGGCTGCGTGGCGGCGATCTGGGGGTCGTGCCGCCTGCTCGCGCGGCTCGCGGACGAGCGGCCGCCGCCGTTCGCATCCGCCGCCACCCTCGTGCCGGTCCTCATGACCGCGCGCCTGTTTCAAGAGCATCTCCAGCACACGCAGGTGAACTTCTATCTGTTCCTGCTGGTGGTGCTCGCGTTCCATCTGTTTCGGCAACGCAGGGACGCGTGGGGCGGCCTTGCGCTCGCCGCCGCCGCAAGCGCGAAGGCGGTTCCGATGGTGTTCCTGCCGTACCTCCTCTATAAGCGTGCCTGGGGGGCCGCGGCGTGGACGGCGGGGTTTCTCGTCGTGTTGAACGTGGTGTTGCCGTTCGCCGTGTTCGGGCCGGCGCGGACCGCGCAGCACTGGCGTGTGTGGCGTAGCGTCGCCGCGCTGGAAACGGCCGACCCGACGCCGCACTACATGAACCAGTCGCTGCTCGCTGCCATGAAACGCCTCCTCACCACCGAGGGGGGCGCGAGTGACCCGGTACGCTACGCCGTCGCCTCATGGCCCACCTCGCGAGTGGTGACGGCGTTCTACCTGCTGGCGGCGCTCGGTGCGCTAGGCCTGGCTCTCGCATTTCGTCGGCATCCGCCAGGCCTGCACGGGCCCCCCGGGGCCCCGCCGTTCCTCGCGGCGGAGCTCGCCGTGTGCCTCGCGGCGATGCCGCTCGTGTCGCCGCTGGCATGGAAGGCGCACTTCGTGACGTTGTTGGCCGGCTATTGGCTGATCTGGCGGGCGATCGACGGCCGCATCGCCTGGGGCGTGTGGTGGGCGTCGTTCGCTTGCCTGACGCTCAGCGCGCCGGCGCTGGTGGGGGAGCGCTTCAAGAACGCGCTCGAGTCGGTGAACGTGATTACCGTCGGGGCGCTGCTGGTCGTCGGCCTGGCGCTGTGGGCGGCGCTCAGACCGCTTCCGCCACTACCTCCAGCCAGTTCCGCGACACGCTCGGCACCTTGAG
>DATHDT010000374.1:0-2720 GCA_035318905.1 Gemmatimonadales bacterium
CGTGCGGTCCCAGCGCTTGTCGCGGTCCATCGCATAGTATCGCCCTACGACCGTGGACACGACCGCCTGACCGCCGCCATTGTTTTTGACCGCCGCAGTCAGGTCGTCCATGAACCCCAGCCCCGACGTCGGCATCGTATCCCGCCCGTCGAGCCAGGCGTGGATCGCGACGGGAACGCCGGCCCGCCGGCCCAATTCGACCGCGGCGGGCAGGTGCGCGTCGAGCGCGTGGACGCCGCCGTCGCCGATGAGGCCCATGAGGTGCAGCGTGCCGCCCGACTTGCGCACCGTGGCGCACAGATCGACGAGCGCGGGAATCTGGAAGAACTCGCCCGACTTGATCGACTGGGAGATGCGCACGATGTCTTGCGCGACGACGCGGCCGGCGCCCAGGTTCAAGTGGCCGACCTCGCTGTTGCCCATCTGTCCGTCGGGGAGGCCGACGGGAAGTCCCGAGGCGTCGAGCAGCGTGCGCGGCGCGCGCTCCCAGAGCCGGTGCCACGTGGGCGTGCGCCCCAGCTCGACGGCGTTGCCCTCGCGCGCAGCGCGAAAGCCCCAGCCGTCGAGCACGATCAGGACGACCGGGGTGCGCCCGCCGCGGCTCGTTGTCATATTGAAGGGGATGCAAGTTAGCCGGATCGTTCACGCCCTACCAGTTGCACTCGGATTTCTCCTCCCGGGCCCGCCCGCGTGGGCGCAAGGTCTCGCGCGCTATCGCGTCACCAACGACGGCGAATGGTTCTATCAGGAACCCAATGGCCGGCGGCTCGCGCGGCTCGCGCGCGGCGCCATCGTGACTGGCGATCCCGCGTCGAGCGGCGACTGGATGCACGTGGTTCTCGAGGGCTACATCTTCGCGACCTCCGTGGGGCCGAGCCCGCGCCCCGACTTCGACCTCGCCGTCACGCACGCGCCGGACGAGAACCTCCGCTCCTCGGCGGGCGGCGCGCTGGTCGCGAAACTCGCCGAGGGCTTCGGGCTGAAGAAGGTCGGGCAGGACGCCCGCTGGGTGCACGTGACGCGCGACGGCTGGGTTCAAACGTCCGCGCTGGCCCTAGCCCCGGCCGTGAGTGCAACGCGCACGGTCTCCGACTCCGACACCGCATCCGCCCAGGGTGCGTCAACCCCGGCGCCACGCGCCGGGGGGGACAGCACGCCAGCAGCCGCACCCAGCTCCGGCCGCGCCCAAGCCCCACGTCCCACCACGCTGTACCGCGCCCCCGACGGCCCCGAAGCCGGCACGGTCGGCGCCGAGACGCCGTTGCGTGTCCTGAGCCGCAGCGGTGAGTGGGCTCGTGTGCAGCTCGAAGGTTGGGTCAAGACGACGGAGCTGCAGGATGCGCCGCCCGGGGTGCAGATCGGCGTGAGCGCCGCGGAGCTGCGTGCGGAGCCGCAGCGCTACGCGGGACAGGTGCTGCGCTGGACGTTGCAGTTCATCGCCGTGCAGAAGGCGGACGATCTGCGCCCCGACATTCCGACGGGCGCCAACTACGTGCTGGCGCGCGGGCCGCTCCCCGAGCGGGGATTCGTTTACATGATTATTCCGGACGGGAGGCTCGGCGCCGTGCAGGCGCTCGCGCCCCTCGCCAACATCCAGGTTACCGTCAAAGTGCGCCAAGGTCGCAGCCGTTTCCTCGGCAATCCTGTGGTGGAACTGATTTCGCTGGAGGCATCCCCGTGAACGACATACTGGCCGAGCGCATTCGGCGCAGGTTGGAGACGATGTCCGACGAGCAGGCGTATCAGGTGCTCGACTACGTCGAGTTTTTGGAGTCGAAGTACGCGCAGCGGGCAGCCGGGGCGCCGGCGTTTCAGAAGGTGGCTGAGACGCTGGAGGACACGCTGCGCGCCGGCCGCGTGCCGCTGAACATCATCCGCGGCACGATGGACACCGTGGGGAAGGCCGGCCGCTTCTTGGAAGGCCTGGCCGCCGCTGGCAAAGCAGCCGTAGAAGACGCCACGAAGAAAGTGACCGAGAAGGCGACCGACACGCCCGTTGAGGAATCCAAGCCCCCCGCATAACTTTCGCCATGGGAACCTTCCGAACCGACGTCGCCCTCACCTTTGACGACGTGCTGCTCGTGCCCCGTCACTCGACGGTCCATCCCCGCAACGTTTCCGTCGCCAGTCGCTTCACCCGCGCCATCTCGCTCAACATCCCGCTCGTTTCCGCCGCCATGGACACCGTGACCGAAGCGGACATGGCGATGGCGATGGCGCGCGAGGGGGGGATCGGCGTGATCCACAAGAACATGCCGATCGACCGCCAGGCGGCGGAGGTCGACCGCGTGAAGCGCAGCGAGTCGGGGATGATCATGAACCCGATCACGCTCGGCCCCGACGCCGCGCTGCGCGAAGCGCATCATCTGATGGCGCGCTTCAAGATCTCGGGCGTGCCGATCGTCGACGGGGCGGGCAAGCTGATCGGCATCATCACGAACCGCGACCTGCAGTTCGAGCGCGAGCTCGACCGGCCGATCCGCGACGCCATGACCAAGGAGAAGCTCGTCACCGCGCCCGTCGGTACGACGCTCGACGAGGCCGAGCGCATCCTCGCCAAGCACCGCATCGAGAAGCTCCCCGTCGTCGACAAACAGGGCGTCTTGAAGGGCCTGATCACCATCAAGGACATCTTCAAGCGGCGCCAGCACCCCGATGCCAACAAGGACGCGCACGGCAGGCTGCGGGTCGCTGCCGCGGTGGGCGGCACGGCCGACGCG
>DATHDT010000375.1:0-3126 GCA_035318905.1 Gemmatimonadales bacterium
CGTGACTCCCACCAGTTTCAATCGCGCGGCCGGGTGTCCGTACCACGACTCGGCGGCGACAGCCGCGGCGCGCCGGCCGTCGCGGACGACGATCTGCGGCATCTCTGCGGCGGCCGCCTGTCGCTCCTCGACGAGCGCGGCGGCCGCCCCGCGGGACGCCGCGGCGGCGACGAACGCGTGCCCGTCGGCCGCCGCGCCGCGCACCGCGCAATACAAGGAGCCAGGAATGAGGCGACGGGTGTCAGCGGTGACCGCCGTGATCTCCGGGAGCGACGACGGGGCCTCGACGAGGAGCCCCGCCCCGCGCAGCGCCTCCACGATGGCGGTGAGGCGGCTCAGTGTCGCGGCTCCGCGAACAGCGTGACCGTCGAGCCGGCCGCGGCGCTGTCGCCGGCGGCGGGCCAGCTGTGGTGCACCACGCCCCAACCCTTCACGACGACGCGGAAGCCGCGGCGGTGCAGCGTGCGCGCCGCTTCGCGCAGTGGACGGCCGGTCACGTCGGGCACGGCACGCGCGAATTGGACGCGCTCGCTGTCCGGCAGCGCGGCAGGCGCGGGAATCGTCACGACGTAGGGCACCACGCCGTCGGGCTCCTCGAGCGGTGCCCGCTCCGCCGTCGGCGCGACGTTCGAGAGACGCGCGCGGTCGAGCGCAACGGTGCGCGCGGCGAGCGCCTGCTCCAGCATGGAGCGCGTCACCGGCGCCGCCGTCTCGGCAGCGAAGTAACTGCCCTTCTGAGGATTGTCGATCTTCATCACGACGACGAGCTGCGGGTCGTCCGCCGGGAACAGCGCCGCGAACGACGCCGTGTACTGCCCCGGGGCGTACCGCCCGCCGACGACGCGCCGCGCGGTCCCCGTCTTCGCGGCGATCTGGAAGTTGGCGAGGGCCGCGCGCGCTCCCGTGCCGCCCGCCGCGACGACGCCCCGCAGCAGGTCGCGCAACTTGGCCGCGACCTCCGGCGTGACGGCGCGCCGCACCGGTTCGGGCCGGTGGCGATAGCGCACGGAACCAGCGGGATCGCGCACTTCGCGGATGAGCGTCGGCTGGAGCAGCACCCCGTCGTTGGCAATCGCCGCGTACGCCGCCGCGAGCTGCAGGGGCGTCACCGCCAACTCATAGCCGATCGCGAGGCTCGCCTGGCTGGGCCGAGTCCAGTCTTTGGGGAGTCGCAGCTTGCCCGGGGACTCCGCGGGGAACTCAATGCCCGTCGGAGCGCCAAACCCAAACGCCCGCAGCATCGTGTATTGCTCATCGGGCTCGAGCCGGGCGGCAAACTTGACGAGCGCGATGTTGCTCGACACGCGGATCGCGTCCGCGAGGGTCAGCGAGGGCAGCGGGTGCTCGTCGGTCACGAGGCGGTCGGGGAGCTGGTATTTGCCGCCTTCCCCCGAAACGTGCTCGTTGGCCCGCACGCGATTCAGCGACACGAGCGCGGCAGCCGCGAAGATCTTGGCGAGCGAGCCGGGCTCGAAGGTCTCCGTGAACGCGCTGGGTCGCGCGCCGCCGTCCCGGCGTCGTGACGCGATCGCCAGCGCTTCTCCCGTGACCGGGTCGAGCATCACCACGTCCCCGCCCTCGGCATCCATGCGGTCGAGCGCGTCGTCGAGCGCGCGCTGCGCGATCTCCTGCAGCTCGGCATCGATCGTGAGGACCACGTCGTTGCCGGCGATCGGCTGCGCGATCACGCGGGCGGGCGACTCGTACTCGCGCCCGGCGCGGTCCTTGAGGACAACAGCAGAACCGGGCGTCCCGGCGAGGAGGCTGTCGAGCAGCCGCTCGAGCCCCGACGCACCCAGGCCGTCGTCGCCCACGCGGCCGATGACGGCGCGGGCGAACTCGTTCGACGGATAGAAGCGCCGCAACACGGGCTCGAGATGGACGCCGCGCACCGCTCGCAACGCCTCCACGTCGAGCGCCGTGTACGGACCCGCGAACCAGGCGTAGCGCCGGCGCAGGGCGCGCTCCAGATCGCGCGGGGCCAACCGCAGGCGCCGTGCGATCAGCGCCGCGTCGGCGCCGGGATCGCGTAGCTCGTTGGGGGCGATGCCGACGTGGTAGGTCTCCTGGGTCAGGGCGAGCGCCGTGCCGTGCCGGTCGAACAGGGTGCCGCGCCGCGCGTCGAGCACGACGTGCTCCGTCCGCTGCGCCTGCGCTTCGGCGGCGTGGCGTCGTCCTTCCAGCAGCTGCACCTGCGCGGCGCGCAACACCAGCACGGCGAGGGCGCCGAGGAGGCCGATCTGGACGACGCCAAGGCGCACTGCGGGTCTCGCCATCGTCAGCGCGGTGGAGCGGTCGGAACGAGAATGATTTCGGTATCGGCGGGGAGGCGCAGGCCGAGTTTCTGCGCGCGCGGCAGCAGTACGGCGCGGCTCGAGGCGGTGCGGATGCGCCGCTCCAGCTCGTCGCGCTTCCCTTCGAGTCCCGCGCGCTCGGCGCGCAGATCGGTGAGGGCGCGCGCGGCATTCAGCGATGCGGTTTGACGGGCGATGACGGCCCACAGCGCCGCGAGCAGCGCGACGAGCCAGATCGCGAGCCAGTGCCGGCCCTTAACTCTCGCCACGGCCCTCCTCTGCGGTTTCGAACGCGCGGAACTGCGCCGAGCGCGCACGCATGTTGCCGGCGACTTCCGCCGCGCCCGCGACGATCGCCTTCTTCGTCAACACGCGGCCCAGAGGCCGCCCGCGACACGTGCAGATAGGCTGCCGCGGCGGGCACACGCACGACCGCCCCCACTCGCGGAACTGGTGTTTGACGATGCGGTCCTCGCCCGAATGATACGTGATCACGCCGATGCGACCTCCCGGTACGAGCGCGTCCCGGAACTCGGGGAGCGCCGCGGTGAGCTGACCCAGCTCGTCATTCACCGCGATGCGCAGCGCCTGGAAGAGCCGCGCGAAGTCCCCAGGACCCGAGCGGGGCCCCAGCGTGGCGCGGATCGCATTGACGAAGTCGTCACTGACGCCGAAGGGCCCCGTGAGCCGCCGCCGCACGATCTCTTTCGCCAGGGCGCGCGCCCGGCGCTCATCTCCAAAGTCCGCAAACGAGGCCGCCAGGCGCTCCTCGGGCCAGCTGTTCAGCACGTCGCGCGCGCTCGGCCCCGCCCCCGGTGTCATGCGCATGTCG
>DATHDT010000376.1:0-12279 GCA_035318905.1 Gemmatimonadales bacterium
GGAAACAGAAGAGGAGGCGACCGATGCCTGACCTGCACGCGACGATCGTCGCGCCCGTCATCACCGAGAAGTCGTCGGCGGCCTACGGCGCCCGCAACTTCACCGAGCTGGGGCTCCGCGTCGTGAAGATCGACGCCGAGCGCAATCTGCTGTTCGTGCGCGGCTCGGTGCCGGGCCCGATGAACGGCCTGCTCACCGTCCGCAAGCAGGGAGGCCCGAGCCGCCATGATTGAGGCTCCGCACTTTTCCGCCGCCGGCGCCAAGAAGAAGGCGGTCTCGCTCCCGGCCGCGCTGTTCGACGGCACGGTGAACGAGGAGCTGCTCCATCGCGCGGTGATCACGTACCTGTCCAACCAGCGGCAGGGGACGCACAGCACGAAGACGCGCGCCGAGGTTTCGGGCGGCAACTCGAAGCCGTGGAAGCAAAAAGGCACCGGCCGCGCCCGGCAGGGCTCGACCCGCGCGCCGCACTGGCGGCACGGCGGGATCGCGTTCGGCCCGACGCCGCGCAGCTACCGGCTGGGGATTCCGAAGAAGATGCGCCAGCTCGCCAAGAAGTCGGCGTTCAACGCGCGCGCGCGCGAGGGCGCCGTGGTCGTGGTAGACGCGTTCGAGTACGAGAAGCCCAAGACGAAGCCGTTCGTCGAGCTGCTCGCCAAGCTGCAGCTGACCGACAAGAAGGTGTTGGTGCTGACCGCCGGCGGCGAGAACAGCTACAACGTGTACCTGTCGGGCCGCAACATCCCCGACGTGCAGGTGATGCGCTACGCGGACGCGACCGCGTACGAGATCCTCTGGTCGGAAGCGGTGGTGGTCGAGTTGTCCGCCTTCGAGGAGGGTGGGGCCGCCGCGAAGGAAGCAGAAAAGGAAACAGAAGAGGAGGCGACCGATGCCTGACCTGCACGCGACGATCGTCGCGCCCGTCATCACCGAGAAGTCGTCGGCGGCCTACGGCGCCCGCAAGGAGTACGCGTTCAAGGTCCATCTCGACGCGAGCAAGCCGCAGATCAAGGCCGCGATCGAGTCGCTGTTCAAAGTGTCCGTGACCGCCGTCCGCACGCTGGTGGTGCGCGCGAAGCGCCGGACGTATGGCCGCTATCAGGGCCGGCGGCCGTCCTGGAAGAAGGCGATCGTCACCCTCAAAGAGGGCGACGCCATCGAGGTGTTCGAGGGCTGATATGGGCATCCGACAGTTTCGGCCGATGACACCGGCCACGCGCTTTCGCTCGGTCTCCGACTTCGCCGACATTACGAAGACGGAGCCCGAGAAGTCGCTGCTCGAGCCCCTCAAGCGGACGGGCGGGCGCAACAACAAGGGCCACATCACGAGCCGGTATATGAGCGGCGGGCACAAGCGCCAGTACCGGCGCATCGACTTCCGCCGCGAGAAGTTCGCGATCCCGGCGAAGGTCGCGTCCGTCGAGTACGATCCGAACCGGACGGCCCGCATCGCGCTGCTGCACTACGCCGACGGCGAGAAGCGCTACATCCTCGCGCCCAAGGGGCTGAACGTGGGCGACAGCGTCGTCTCGGGGCCCGGGGCGGACATCCGCATCGGCAACGCGATGCCGCTGTTCGAGATCCCGCTCGGCACCGCGGTGCACAACATCGAGCTCAAGATCTCCAAGGGCGGGCAGATGTGCCGCGGGGCGGGGACGAGCGCCCAGGTCGTTGCAAAGGAAGGCAACTTCGTCACCCTGCGGCTCCGGTCGACCGAGATGCGGATGGTGCGCGGCGAGTGCCTCGCCACCATCGGCGAAGTCGGCAACGCCGAGCACGAGCTGCTGTCGATCGGCAAGGCGGGGAAGAGCCGCTGGCTGGGCCGCAGTCCACGCGTGCGCGGCGTCGCCATGAACCCGGTGGATCACCCGCTCGGCGGCGGTGAAGGGAAGTCGTCCGGCGGCCGGCCACCCACGAATCCGTGGGGCAAGGTCGAAGGCAAGAAGACGCGGCATAAGAAGAAGCGCTCCACGAAACTCATCGTGCGCGGCCGGAAGCGCGGGAAGGCGACGCAGTAATGGGACGCAGCGTAAAGAAAGGCCCCTACGTCGAGGAGTCGCTCCTCGTCAAAGTACGGGGCTTGAACGAGCGGAACGAGAAGAAGGTCTTCAAGACGTGGTCGCGCCGCAGCACGATCACGCCCGAGTTCGTGGGCCACACGCTCGCGGTGCACAACGGGAACAAGTTCATCCCCGTGTACATCACCGAGAACATGGTGGGCCACAAGCTGGGCGAGTTCGCCGCGACGCGTCTGTTCCGCGGTCACAGCGCCAAGGGTTCGGCGGCCGAGCGCGAATCCGAGGCGGCGCCTGAAGGCGGCGCTCCGCCGAGCGCCGGCGGCACGACCGGTGGGGAGAAGAAGTAAATGGAAGCCCGAGCGATTCAACGCACGGTGCGGCAGTCGGCGCGTAAGATGCGCCTCGTGATCGACCTGATCCGGGGACGCGCCGTGCCGGAGGCCGACGCCATTCTGCGCTTCTCGAAGAAGCGCGCCGCCAAGCAGATCCATAAGGTTCTGAAGTCGGCGGTGGCGAACGCGCAGCAGGCGGCGCAGCGGCAGAACGAGGCGTTCGACGCCGACAGCCTGCGCGTCAAGTACGCCGTGGTGAACGAAGGCGCGACGTTGAAGCGCTTCACCGCGGCCGCGATGGGCCGCGCCACGCCGATCAAGAAGCGGACGAGTCACGTGGAGATCCGCGTGGGGAGCGACACGGTACCGGCGCCGGCGGCGAACGCCGCCCCGGCCACGGCGACGAATGCGGAGCCGAAGGCCAAGGCGAAGTCCAAGCCGAAGAAGCAGGCCGCTGCGAGCAGGACGAAGACGAAGAAGACCAAGAAAGCGAGCAAGTAAGTGGGCCAGAAAACACATCCATACGGCTTCCGACTCGGGATCGTCAAACAGTGGCGCTCCCGCTACTACGCGCGCCGCAACTTCCCGGAGCTGCTCAAGGAAGACGAGCTGATCCGCAAGTACCTGAAGACGCGGCTCAGCCACGCGGCGATCGCCGACGTGCACATCGAGCGGAAGCCCGGCAAGGTGACCGTCACGGTGCACACGGGCCGGCCCGGCGTGGTGATTGGGAAGCGCGGCGCCGAGGTGGACAAGCTGCGCGACGAGTTGGCGCAGCTGACGGGCAAGGAAGTCGGGATCAACGTCGAGGAGATCAAGCGCCCCGAGCTGGACGCGCAGCTGGTCGGGGACAGCGTGGCGCATCAGCTGACGCAGCGCATCTCGTTCCGCCGCGCCATGAAGCGGGCCGTGCAGAGCGCCATGCGGATGGGCGCGCAGGGGATCAAGATCAAGACCGCCGGCCGTCTCGGCGGGGCCGAAATCGCGCGGACCGAGGGCTACCACGAAGGGCGCGTGCCCCTGCACACGCTCCGGGCCGACATCGACTACGCGACCTCGACCGCCAAGACGACGTTCGGCACGATCGGCGTGAAGGTGTGGATCTTCAAGGGTGAGCGGACCGAAGATCTGCACGGTCGCACCTATTCCACGGGCGTGTAACGATGCTGGCACCGAAGCGAGTCAAGTTCCGCAAGCGGTTCAAGGGCCGCACCAACGGGATGGCCACGCGCGGCAACACGGTCGCGTTCGGCCACTACGGTCTGATGTCGCTCGATCCGGGTTGGGTCACCAACCGGCAGATCGAAGCGGCGCGCGTGGCCGTGACGCGGGAAATGAAACGGGGCGGGAAGGTGTGGATTCGCCTCTTCCCCGATAAGCCGATCACCAAGAAGCCCGCCGAGACCCGGATGGGCAAAGGTAAGGGCAACCCGGAGGGCTGGGTGGCCGTCGTGAAGCCCGGGCGGATCATGTTCGAGCTCGAGGGAATCGAGGAGCACCTGGCGCGCGAGGCGCTGGCGCTCGCGGCCGCCAAGCTGCCCGTGCGGACCAAGTTCGTGAAGCGGGAGGAGCGCTAAGATGGCGGCCAAGAATCGGCCCGAGGAGCTGCGCGAGCTCAAGTCCGAAGAGCTGACGCAGAAGCTCGAGGTCCTGAGCGAGGAGCGGTTCCGGCTCGAATTCCGCCGGGGCACCGAAGCGCTCACCAATCCGCTCCAATTGCGCACTATCCGCCGGGATATTGCGCGCATTCGGACGATTTTGAAGGAGAGAGCTTCAGTATGACCGAGCGCAGCCGGAGGAAAGTTCGTACGGGCACCGTCGTAAGCGACAAGATGCAAAAGACGGTGACAGTCTCGATGTCGCGTCGCTTCGCGCACGGGTTCTACGGCAAGCAAATCAACCGCACCAAGACGGTCGCCGCGCACGACGAGCACGGCGCCAAGACGGGTGATACGGTGCGCATCGTGGAGACGCGACCCCTGTCCAAGCGGAAACGCTGGCGCGTGGTCGAAATCGTCGAAAGGGCGAAGTAGCCATGGTGCAGCAGGAGACGCAGCTCAAGATCGCGGACAACTCGGGCGCGCGCCGCGCCCTGGTCATCCGCGTGCTCGGCGGGTCCAAGCGCCGCTACGCGGGGCTGGGCGACGTCGTGGTCGTCACGATCAAGGACGCCATCCCCACCGGCCAGGTGAAGAAGGGCGAGGTGGTCAAGGCGGTGATCGTGCGGACGGCGAAGGAGACGCGGCGCAAGGACGGCTCGTACATCCGGTTCGACGAGAACGCCGCCGTCCTCATCAACGACGAGGGTGAGCCGCGCGCCACCCGCATTTTCGGTCCGGTGGGCCGCGAGCTGCGCGACAAGAAGTTCATGAAGATCGTGTCGCTCGCGCCGGAGGTCATCTGAGATGGAACCGCTCGTCTACAAGAAGTCGCGCAAGGTCCGCGGGAAGGAGCCCATCCGCCACAAGTTGCACGTCGCCAAGGGCGACACCGTGCGGGTGATCCGTGGTGAGAGCCGCGGCAAGGAAGGGAAGATCCTCCACGTCTACCCGAAGGAGTTCCGGGTGGTCGTGGAGGGCGTGAACATCGTGAAGAAACACAAGCGCGCCACGACGCCCCAGGGCGAGAGCGGGATCATCGAGTTCCCGGCGCCGATCGCGGCGTCGAACGTGATGCTGCTCGACCCCAAGTCGGGCCACCCCACGCGGGTGCGGCGGCGCAAGGACAAGGACGGAACGGTGGAACGGATCGCGAGCAAGTCCGGCCAGCCGATTCCGCGAGTGAGGTAGCGATGGCGGACGAGAAAGAAAACGAGACGAAGCCGGTCGACGCGGCTGAGCCCGCGGCTGAGGGCGCGGCCGAGGGCGCGAAGCCCGAGGCTATGCCGCGGGGGGACAAGAAGCAGCCCAAGGCTCCCAAGGGCGGGAAGGGCGGCAAGGGTGGGAAAGACAAGGCTCCCGCGCCTGCGCCCGAGCCCGAAGGACCGCCCGCCGAGCCGGCGCCGCGGGCCCGGCTGCTCGACTTCTACGAGCAGCGCGTGCGCGCCAAGCTGCAGCAGCAGTTCGGCTTCAAGAACGTGCACCAGATCCCGCGGCTCTTGAAGATCGTGCTGAACGTGGGCATGGGCGACGCGTCCAAGAATGCCAAGGGGCTCGACGCCGCCGTCGTCGAGCTGGGCGCGATCACAGGCCAGCATCCGGTGGTGACGCGGGCCAAGAAGTCGATCGCGAACTTCAACCTGCGCGAGGGGCAGCCGATCGGGTGCGCCGTGACGTTGCGCGGGGCCCGCATGTACGAGTTCCTCGACCGGTTCATTTCGGTCGCGGTGCCGCGGATGCGCGACTTCCGCGGGTTGCCGACGAAGAGCTTCGACGGCCGCGGCAACTACACGATCGGGATCAAAGAGCAGATGGTGTTCCCGGAGATCGACTACGACAAGGTCGAGCGCATCCACGGGATGGATATCACGTTCGTGACGAGCGCCGGTCGGGATGACTCCGCCCTGGCCCTCCTCCGAGAGCTGGGGATGCCGTTCCGGGGCGAGACCCCCGTGGCGGCGGCCTAGGAGACGACATGGCGAAGAAGGCGTGGATCGAGAAAGTCAAACGGACGCCCAAGTTCAAGGTGCGGGGCTACTACCGCTGCCAGCGCTGTGGGCGGAGCCGGGGCACGCTCCGGAAGTTCAAACTGTGCCGCATCTGTTTCCGTGATCTGGCGCTGCGCGGGGAGATTCCCGGCGTGCGCAAAGCCAGCTGGTAAAGGACAGGCGAGATGAGCGTTACTGATCCGGTCGCCGATATGCTGACCCGCGTGCGGAACGCCTGTGCGGCGGGCCACCGTCGGGTCGACATGCCGGTGTCGAAACTGAAGGTCGAGATCGGGCGGCTGCTGCGCGACAACCATTACATCCAGGATTACAAAGTCCTGGACGATGGACGTCACGGCTTGCTGCGGCTCTACCTGAAGTACCACAACGACGCGCCCGTCATTCGCGCGCTGCAACGCATCTCCACGCCCGGACTGCGGCGCTACGTCAAGGCGCGCGAGATTCCGCGAGTGAAGAACGGCCTGGGGATGGCGATTCTCAGCACGCCGCAGGGCCTGATGACCGACCGCGAAGCCCGCACCGCCCGTATCGGCGGCGAGCTGCTCGCGGTGGTCTGGTAGGGAGGGCCCGATGTCGCGTATCGGTCGCAAGCCGGTCCCACTCCCCACGGGCGTCACCGCCCAGATCGACGGGGACGGGCACCGCATCACGGTCAAGGGTCCCAAGGGGGAGCTCAGCCGTACCCTGCATGTCGACATGGCGCTCGCCCTCGAGGAGAACGCCGTGGTCGTGCGGCGCCCCTCCGACGAGACTCGGCACAAGGCGCTGCACGGCCTGACGCGCACGCTCGTCGCGAACATGGTCGAAGGCGTCACCAAGGGCTACGCCAAGACGCTCGAGATCCAGGGCGTCGGCTACAAGGCGGAGCCGAAGCCGTTCGGCGTGCAGCTCGTGGTGGGCTTCTCGCATACGGTTCCGTACCACGCGCCCAAGGGCATCAAGATTTCGGTGGACAACAACGTCCTCGTGAAGATCGAGGGCATCGACAAGGAGCTGGTGGGCCAGGTCGCCGCGGAGATCCGCAACGTGCGCCCGCCCGAGCCCTACAAGGGCAAGGGCATCCGGTATCAGGGCGAACAGGTGCGGCGCAAGGCGGGCAAGACGGCTCAGGCGGCGAAATAACTCATGCGATCCATTCATAAGATCAAGACGTCGGCGCACGAGCGCTATCGCCGCCATCTGCGCGTCCGCAAGAAAGTCCAGGGGACGCCGCAGCGGCCGCGCCTCGTCGTGTTCCGCTCCTCGAAGCACATCTACGCCCAGCTGGTCGACGACCAGAAGGGCGTCACGCTCGCCGGCGCCGCCGATATGTCCGAAGGGCTGGCGGTGGAGGGCAAGGGCAAGGTCGCGCGCAGCTTCGCGCTCGGGAAGCTCATTGCCGCGAAGGCCAAGGAAAAAGGCATCGTGAAGGTCGTGTTCGACCGCGGTGGTTACCAGTATCACGGGCGCGTGAAGGCCGTGGCCGACGGCGCCCGCAAAGGCGGATTGGAGTTCTGATGGACAACGAACAAACGGCACCAGAAACGACGCCGGAGCCCGTCGCAGCGCCTGCGCCTGCGGCCGCGGCCGCCCCTCCTGCACCCCCTGCGCCCCCGTCCGAGCATCGGACGTCGCGTGGCGGTCGAGGCGGCGGCGGCGGCGGTGGCGGCGGTGGCGGTGGTGGTCGCGGGGGTCGGGGCGGAGGGCGTGGACGCGGCGATCGCCAGGGCGGCGACCGTCAGCGTGAGGGTGACGGGTTCGTCGAGAACGTGATCGCCATCAACCGTGTGGCCAAGGTCGTGAAGGGCGGCCGGCGCTTCTCGTTCAACGCGCTGGTGGCCGTCGGCGACGGCAAGGGTCAGGTCGGCATCGCGACCGGAAAGGCCAACGAAGTGAGCGAAGCCGTGCGCAAGGCCGTCGAGTCGGCGCGCCGGAAGCTCAAGGACGTGCCGCTCACGGGTAGCACGATTCCGCACGAGATCATCGGCAAGCACGGCGCCGGTCGCGTGTTGCTCAAGCCCGCGGCGACGGGAACCGGCGTCATCGCCGGTGGTCCCGTGCGCGCGGTGCTCGAGTGCGCCGGCGTCCGCGATATTCTGACGAAGAGCCTGGGCTCGACCAACCCGCACAACATGGTGCGGGCCACGATGGATGGGCTGGCGCGGCTGACCACGGCACGGCGCGTCGCGAAGGAACGCGGCGTCGAGCTGGAAGCGATTCACTACCGGGCTCGCCAGGAGACGGCGGGGGTGACGCATGGGTAGGCTTCCCCCTACACGGAAATACCGCAAGCGGAAATCGGGCCGCGATCCGGTGCTGCCGCCGGCGGGTAAAGGCAAGCTGCGGATCAAGCAGGTGCGCTCGGGCAGCGGTCACGCCGGCCGCCTGAAGCGCACGCTCGAAGCCCTGGGCTTCAAGCATCATCAGGAGGTCCTGATCAAGCAGGATCACCCCGCGCTACGCGGGATGCTTCACAAGGTGCGCCACCTCGTCGAGGTGACGCTCGAGAAGGAGAAGTAAGCATGGCCGGCACGACCAAACCCCGGACGAAGCGGGCGCCGAAGGCCAAGGCCGAAGCGCCGGTGCAGCGCCTCGCCCTGCACGACCTGAAGCCCCCCAAGGGCTCGCACCGGGGACGGATCCGCAAGGGCCGCGGGCCCGGCTCGGGTATCGGCAAGACGGCGGGACGGGGCGGCAAGGGACAGACGGCGCGGACCGGCAAGAAGATCCGCCCGGGCTTCGAAGGCGGGCAGATGCCGCTCATTCGCCGCATCCCGAAGCGCGGCTTCACGAACCCGTTCAAGCAGGACGCGCAGGTGGTGAACGTGCGCCACCTGAGCCTCATCGCCGAGGGCGTCGAGATCACTCCCGACACCCTGTTCGGCGCGGGGCTCGTGCGCCGGCCCGATCAGCCGATCAAGCTGCTCGGCATGGGTGACGTGCAGCGCAAGTTCCAGGTGAAGGGCGTCGCCGTATCGGCGAGCGCCAAAACGAAGATCGAGCAAGCCGGCGGAACGATCGAGTGACCTCGCCGATCCCCAATCTGTTCAAGGTTCCGGAGCTGAAGGAGAAGTTGCTCTTCACGCTCCTGTGCCTCGTCGTCTACCGCATCGGCGCGCACATCGCGACGCCGGGCGTGAACGTCGACGCCCTCGCCGACTTCCTGGCGAACGCGGGACAGGGCACGCTCTTCAGCCTGTACGATCTGTTCGCGGGCGGCGGCTTCTCGCGCGCCACGGTCTTCGCGCTGGGGATCATGCCGTACATCTCGGCCAGCATCGTGTTCCAGCTGGCGGGGCCGGTGTTCCCGGTCATCGAGAAGATGCAGCGCGACGAAGAGGGCAAGAAGCGCCTCACCCAGTGGACACGCTATCTCACCGTGGTGCTGTGCCTGTTCCAGGCGTACGGCTTCGCCATTTTCACCGAACAGCTTCCCAATGCGGTGGCGTCGCCCGGGTGGGCGTTCCGCATGACGACGGTCCTGACGCTCACGACCGGCGGCGTGTTCGTGATGTGGCTGGGCGAGCAGATCACCGAGCGCGGCATCGGGAACGGGATGAGCCTCCTCATCTTCTTCTCGATCATCGAGCGCATCCTGCCCGAGTCGCTGCGCACGATCGAGGCGCTCAAGTCGCACACGCTGAGCCTGCCGATCCTGCTCGTCGTGCTCGGCATGATGGTGCTGGTGGTCGCGGGCACGGTGGCCGTGACGGTGGCGGCGCGCCGCATCCCGATCCAGATCCCCCGCAAGGTGATGGGTCGAGGACGAATCCGCGAAGGACAGAAAACGTTCATCCCGCTGCGCATCAACAGCGCGGGCGTGATGCCGATCATCTTTGCCCAGTCGCTGATCATCGTGCCGGGCACCATCGCCACGTTCAGCGGCATCGCCTGGCTCAAGCGCTTCGCCGAGTATTTCAACACGACGTCGATCTGGTACCTGCTGACGAGCGCCGTGCTGATCATCTTCTTCGCCTACTTCTACACGTCGATCATCTTCAACCCGGTCGACCTGGCGGAGAACCTGAAGAAGCAGGGCGGCTTCATTCCGGGCGTGAAGCCCGGCGCGGCCACCGCCGACTACATCGACGAAGTGCTGTCCCGCATCACGCTGCCGGGCGCGATCTTCCTCACGTTCGTCGCGATGCTGCCGATCGTCGTCTCGAACACCCTGAGCATGCCGTTCGGGTTCGGCGGCACCGCCCTGCTCATCGTCGTGGGCGTCGCGCTCGACACCGTGCAGCAGGTCCAGCAGCACCTGCTGCTGCGCCAGTACGACGGCTTCATGAAGGGCCCCGGCGGGGGCAGCGGTTCGTCGCGGGTCAGCTTCCGGCGCTAGTTCATGCCGGCACTTTAGTGTTCATTCTCATCCTGGGGGCGCCGGGCTCAGGCAAGGGGACCCAGGGAAAGATCATGGCGGAGCGCCTCGGCCTCCCCAAGATCACGACCGGCGACATCCTGCGCGCCGCGATGAAAGACGGCACCCCCCTCGGCAAGCAAGCCAAGTCGTACTATGACAAGGGCCAGCTCGTTCCGGATTCGGTCATCCTCGACCTGATCAAGGGTGAGCTCTCGAAGCCCGAGGCGAAGGACGGCGCGATCCTCGATGGATTCCCGCGCACGGCCGCGCAGGCCGAGATGGTTGATCGCACGCTGGCCGAGCGTGGCCACCGGCTGAATCACATCCTCCTGCTCGACGTGGACGAGGATGTGCTGGTGCGACGCATGTCGGCCCGCGCGACGCAGGAAGGCCGCAGCGACGACACGCCGGAAGCCATCAAGACGCGCCTCGACGTCTACCGGCGCGACACGGCGCCCCTCATCGCGCACTACAGCCAACGCGGGATCGTGCATCGGGTGCCGGGTGGCGGCACCGTCGAGCAGATCACGGAGGAGATCAAGCGGATCATCGGACGATGATCACGATCAAGTCTCCCCGGGAGCTCGAGACGATGGCCGCCGCGGGCCGGATCGTCGCGCAGACCCTCGCCCTTGTCGAGCGCAACGTGCGCCCCGGTATCTCGACCGCAGCCCTCGACGCGCTCGCCGAAGAGTTCATCCGCAGCCACCCGGGAGCCAAGCCCTCGTTCAAGGGGCTCTACGACTTTCCCGCCACGCTTTGCACGTCGATCAATCAAGAGATCGTCCACGGCATCCCGTCGTCCACGCGCGTCCTGAAGGAAGGGGATCTGTTGAGCGTCGACGTGGGAGCGTGGCTCGAGGGGCTCCACGCCGACTCCGCCGCCACATTCGCGGTGGGCGACGTCTCGGCCGAGGCCGCGCGCCTCCTCCAGGTGACGCGCGACGCGCTGGTCGCCGGGGTCGCCCAGGCGCGGGCGGGGAACCACGTGGGGGACATCGGGCACGCGGTGCAGCAAGTGGCGGAGCAGGCGGGGTACTCGGTCGTGCGGGAGCTCGTGGGGCACGGCATCGGGGCCGCGTTCCACGAGGAGCCCCAGGTCCCGAACTACGGCAAACCCAAGCGGGGCGCCCGTCTCGTGCCGGGCATGACGATCGCCATCGAGCCGATGATCAACGTCGGGAAGGCCGAGATTCGGACGCTGGATGACAAGTGGACCGTCGTGACCCAGGACGGGTCCCTCTCGGCCCACTTCGAGCATACGGTGGCGATCGGGGCGAACGGCACGCCGCCCAGGGTGCTTACGACGATGGCTTAGCCGATCCCCGAGGTCTTCGCCCGCGCCTGATCCGACATTCCCGCCAGGTTCACGTTGACGTTCTCCGTCGCACCATCGATCGCGGTTTTGGCCAGCATTCCCGCCACGCGCGCGTCGCTCACGGCGTTCTTGTTGCCGATCTGCTCCATTGTTTGCGCGAGCGCGAGGAGGCGGCTGGCGCGCCTGACGACTTCGGCGGGAGGCCTCGCGGCGGCCAACAACGCGTCGTCGATCGCCTGAGCGCGGCGCGGGTCGCCCTTCGGAATCTTGTACGCTCGACTGACGCCTTCGTACGCCGCCGCGTCTTCGTCCACCAGCCGCCGCAGCTCGCCGCGCAACTGCTCGGCATCTGCGAGAACCGCGCGGGCCTCGGCTTCCACGGCCGCGTACGCCTTGCGTCCGATGGTCAGGCGCGCCACCATCGCCACGAGCGCCGCGGCCAGTGCTCCGGCGAGCGCCGCCGCGCTGCCGCCTCCTGGGGTCGGGGACGCCCCGGCCAACGCCTCCATCCATCCATCCAGGGTAGGCGCGGCCGAAGACATCCCCCCCGCCGTCCGGATCTTCGTTTCCAGAACGTGGTCGGCCGCGTTGGATAGCCGCAGCGCCGATTCCGCAGCGCCGATCAATGCGCGCTCCGGAATGAGACCCACGATCTCGCTCATTTG
>DATHDT010000377.1:0-6405 GCA_035318905.1 Gemmatimonadales bacterium
CCGGCGTTGTGCACCGACAACACCGTCGAGAGCGCGTCGTGAAACGACTGCCCTTTGAACGCGGTGCGGAGGTACACCGGCGCGAGGGCCGCATGCCAATCGTGCGCGTGCAGGACCTGCGTATCGGGCGCGATCTCGGGCAGCGCGGTGAGCGCCGCAACGCAAAAGAAGGCGAAGCGCCTGGCGTTGTCCGGGTAGTCCCCGCTCGAGTCGCCGTAGATGCCGGGCCGATCGAAGAAGTCAGGGTGCTCGATGAAGAACACGCGGGGGCCGGTGGGGGTCGGCGGGACACGGTAGAGCCACGCGTGTTCGGTACGACCACCCAGGGTGACGGTGAGCGCTTTACCGGCGCGCTCGATCGAGGGCGTCGTTTCGCGCACCAACCGATACAACGGCATGATCACGGTGGTCGGGTGGCCCGCGGCCGCCTGCACCGTCGCCAGGCCGCTCACGGCCTCACCCAGGCCGCCGGTGCGGGCGAAGGGCCAGTACTCGGCGGTCAGGTGGGTGACGCCGATCCGCTCCTTGGCCGCGACCGCCGCCACGGCCGGCGTGCCGGCAGCCGCGCGTCGCGGGCGGGCGGCGCTGCGCCGCGGGGAGGGACGCTTCGAAGTGGGCGTCGTCATGCCGTGGGCGGATCGTCGGGCATTTGACCTCGGATCGCGGGCACGTAGTACTCGGTCAGATACTGCCGCACCATGCGCTGCGCGGTGAACCGCGCGCCGGCGATGTGCATCGCGTGCTTCATCTTCTTCACCCAACCGTGCGGGACGCCGTGGGCATCCCGGTCGTAATAAAGAGGAACGACTTCCTGCTCGAGCAGCCGGTACAGGTCCTCGGCGTCGGTCGCGTCGTCCTGGCCGGGCTGAATCGCCCAGCCGTTCGAGCCATCGTAACCCTCGCTCCACCAGCCGTCCAGCGTGCTAAGCTGCGGCACGCCGTTCAGGGCCGCCTTCATGCCGCTGGTGCCGCTCGCTTCCAGCGGCGCGCGCGGCACGTTGAGCCATAGGTCCACACCCTGTACCAGGCGGTGGGCGACGTGCATTTCGTAGTCTTCGATGAACGCGATACGACCCTCGAACCGCGCGTCTCGCGTAAACGCATAGATGCGTTGGAGAATCTGCTTGCCAGGCTCGTCGGCCGGGTGCGCCTTCCCGGCGAAGACGATCTGGACTGGGCGCCAGGGATTGACGAGCAAACGCTGTAACCGGTCGGCATCGCGGAAAATCAGGTCGGCCCGCTTGTAGGTGGCGAAGCGGCGGGCGAAGCCGATCGTCAAGGCCTCCTGGTCGAGCAACGTGCCGGCGCCAACGAGGTGCAGCGCCTCTTTCCACTGGTCCACCCAACGCCGCCGCGCCTGCTCCCGAATGTGGCGCATCAAATAGGACTTGAGCTCGTTGTGCACCGCCCACAATCCGGCGTCGTCGAGCTCCAGCACCTTGTTCCAGAGCCCCGCGTCGTCGAGCTGGAGCAGCCAGTTGGGACCGAGCTGTGCGTCGAGGAACGTCACGAGCGGGTTCGCTATCCACGTGGCGGCGTGCACGCCGTTCGTGACGTGGCCGATCGGCACGCGCTCGACCTTGCGGTCGGGCCAGAGGGGCGCCCAGATGCGGCGAGACTCCTCGCCGTGGCGGCGCGCCACACCGTTCACTCCTGCCGAGAGCCGGATCGCGGCGACGGGCATATGGAAGAGCCCATGGTCCTCGACGGGGTGATGACCCAGACCGAGCACCTGCTCCCGCGTGACCCCCATCTCTTGCCACAGCGGCCCCGCACACGCCTCGAGCTGCTCCGGCGAGAAGGTATCGTGCCCCGCCGGCACGGGTGTGTGTGTGGTGAACAGGCTGGTCGCGCGCACCCTACGCACCGCTTCGTCGAACGGCGTTCCTCGCGTCACGAGCTCGCGCACCCGTTCTACCAGCATGAAGGCGGCGTGCCCCTCATTGGCGTGCCAGACGGCGGGGTCGTAGCCCAAAGCCCTGAGCACCCGCACGCCGCCGACGCCGAGAACCCATTCTTGCCGCAGGCGCAGCTCCGGTCCGCCGGCGTAGAGACGGTTCGATAACCCCCGGTCGGCGGGGTCGTTCTGCTCGAGGCCTGTGTCGAGCAGGACGATGGGCACGCGGCCCACGGTGAGCCGCCACGCTCCGATGCTGACCGAGCGCCCCGACATCTTGACCGTGGCGAGGCAGGGATCGCCCTTGGGCCCCCGCACCTGCTCGAGCGGCATCGCCGCGATTTCGACGCGCTCCTCGGCGTCCTCCTGCCAGCCGTCGAGCCGGAGGCGTTGGTCCGCGTATCCTTTGGTATAGAAGAGCCCGACGCCCACCAGCGGCACGCCCAGATCCGATGCCGCCTTGCAGTGATCACCGGCGAGGATGCCGAGCCCGCCGGAGTAGATCGGCACCGAGTTGTGCAGTCCGAATTCCGCGCAGAAGTACGCGATGCGGCGCTGGGCGAGGTCGGGATATGATGTTTCGAACCACGTGTCGTGCGTCGCAGCCACGAAGCGGTTCCACTCGATGATCGTATCGTAGCGCTGCAGAAACTCGGGGTCCTGCGCGCACGCCGCGAGGCGCACCGGATCCACTCGGCGCAGCAGCTCGATGGGATTATGACGAGTGAGGTGCCAGAGCGCCTGGTCGATCGAGCGGAACAGCGCTCGGGCGTCGCGGTTCCAGCTCCACGACAGATTGGCGGCGACGCTCGAGAGCCCCTGGAGGCGCTCGGGGAGCTGGGGCGCCGATGGGGTCATGCGAGCTGCATTAGGACGCCTTCGTGCTCCAGGAGCCAGCGTTTGCGATCGAGTCCCCCACCGAACCCCGTCAAGTCGCCGTTCGCTCCGACCACCCGATGGCACGGGATGATGATGGGGATCGGGTTCTTGCCGTTGGCGGAGCCGACGGCGCGAGTGGCACTGGGGTCGCCCAAGCGTTTGGCCAAATCCCCGTAGCTCGTCGTCGTGCCGTAGGGAATGCTGCGGAGCGCCTTCCAGACGCGATGCTCGAATACCGAGCCCATCGCTTCGAGTGGCAGATCGAACGTCGTGCGTTGGCCGGCGAAGTACTCGTTGAGCTGCTGCACGGCACGCGCGAGCATTTCGCCCGTGGGCCCCGCCGGTCCCTGGCCGGCGTCCTCGGTCCAGTCCGCGCGGTGCGTCGGAGGAGGGCCGCGGCGGGACGTTGGGAAGTACACGCCGGTGAGGGCGGTATCCGACGCGGTGAGCAGGAGCTCCCCGACGGGCGTTTGGAGGCGGCGGTAGATGGTCATTGGCGGTTACTTACCCTCGAAGTGTAACGGGTCCCGCAAGTTCTGTAGCTCTCGGTAATAGTAGAGGGCGGTGGGATGGCGCCCCTGGAACCTCAGGCCGGTCAGGAACGCGAGCTCCTGCTTGCTGGCGCTGGCGCTCAACGAGCGATTCGCCAGGAACTCCGCGAGCCCTGGCTGCGACTCGGTGTCCTGCTCCACGAACTCGAAGCGCCGCACCTTGCCGAGCCCCACTCGCCGGTGCAGGACGATCTCGACCGAGAATGTCGCCAGCTCGACATCCCACGAGTCGATCAGCGCATCGAGCGACGCCAGCTGCCTGGGCGACAGACGAAACATGTCGCTCCCCAGCTCGGCGACGTGGAGCAGGCGCTGCACGGCGAGGCGCTCCAGCTCCCCGAAGGGCTGCCCCGCGATGATCGCGCGCGCCGCTCTGGAGCGGCATTTGCGCAGCAGGAGCTCGCGGACCTGCGGCAACAACGGCTCCGGCGAGTCGCCCAGTTCGCGCTTCAGCTCTTCCTTGCGCGCCAGCTTGGCGACCTTGGCGAGCTCGCCGTGCGGCAGCTTGAGGAAGCGGTCCATGCGGTCGTAGATCGCGGTGCGGTTGGGCGCGGGGGGAGCCTTCTTCCCGGTGAGCAGCTGCGAGACGTAGGACTCCGTGACCTGCGCGGCGCGGGCGAGGTCGCGCTGCTCCAGGCCCAGCTCCGCGAGTCGTTCCCGGATCACAAACGCCACGTCCACGGCCCCATCTCCTCACGATTTAACTAGTACGGTTAAGAATGGTGCAACTTACTACAGGTGACTTGACAAAGATAGTACACCCGGGTACGTTGCCCGAGTTGGAGTGATCGCAGTGAAGCTCATGTTCAAGTCGTAAGGGAGTCGCCTCATGTTTGCACGTAACGTCACGCTGCAGCTCAAGACGAACGCCGCGCCCGAGTTCACGCGGAAGCTGGAGACGGACGTCCTGCCGGTGCTGCGCAAGCAGAACGGCTTCAAGGACGAGATCACGTTCGTCGCACAGAACGGCACCGAAGCGCTGGCCATCAGCCTGTGGGAGAAGAAAGAGAACGCGGAAGCCTATGACCGCGACACCTATCCCGCCGTGTTGACGAGCCTGCAGATGGTGGTCGAGGGCACGCCGAAGGTCGAGACCTATGAAGTTTCGAACTCGACGTTCCACAAGATCGCGTCGAAGAACTAGGCTAGCAGGCGCAGCACCTGTCGGACATAGAGGGGGGCGGCACATAGCCGTCCCCCGTTTTACCTGAAGGAGCCAGCCCATGAGCGAGATTCACTGTCACACCTGCGGCGGGTTCATCACCGACCCAGGGGCAGTGTCGTATCAGGTGCCGTCCGGCACGGAGGCGGTGGCGCCCCATAGCGCGCTCTGCGCGTGCATCCCGTCGGTCGTCTACGGCCCGGCGCCAGGATACGTGACGTGGCCTGGCCTAACGAACCTGGCCAGCCCGAGTGCGCTCGAGCGTAGCAGGGCCGCGGGGCGCAACTAGATGAAGTGCCGCGTAGGCACGCCACGGCCGCCACGCCTCGGCACGGGCGAGCAGCGCCCGGTCCTTCGTATAGAACGCGTCGGGCCAGCAGAGCGCGCGCGTCACGATAAGCGTCGCGAGGCGCTCCCCGATGCCTCCCAGCGCAAGCAGCCCGCGCTGAGTCTCGCCCACGTCGCTCCCCGGCTCGAAGCGCAGCCCCCCCGACTCTACAGCGCGGGCGAGCTTCGCAACCGTTTCGGCGCGGCCCTGCGGGACGCCCGTGCCCGTCACCTGGCTCGCCATCGGGGGAAGGTGCGTCAGTCCGGGGACGCCCGTCTCGATGGGATCGCCGAGACCGCCTCGTCCCGACAGCAAGAGCTGGAGCGCGACTTCTAAGCCATCGAGCGCTCCGGGGAGGCGCACGCCCGGAGTCTTCGCCACCTCGGCCGCGAGTCCCCCTTCGGCCAGGTGCGCGTCCACCACGGCGGGCTCGGCGTCGAGATCAAAGAGACGACGCAGACCCGCAATCAGCGGCATCAATACCGGCACAAGCGATGGTGTAACCGCCACCGCGATGTGATGACTCGCGGGTACGTCCTCGGCGAAGATCACGCCGGTATGTCCATCGATCCTGACGGTCCGTCCGTAGCGCAATCCCTCGAATACTTCGACGCCTGGTGTCGCCACCGCGCGCAGACTGTCGAGTAGCGCACTCCACGCGAGGGGCGGACGGTAGGCGAGCGTGAGCTGCACCGCGGCCGTACGGCGAGCGGACGGTACGCCGCGTCGCAGCGCGCTCGGCGGCATGCCGTACTGCTCGCGGAACGACGCGTTGAAGCGGCGCAGGCTCCGAAACCCGCTGGCGTAGGCGACGCGCGTCACCGGGAGATCGCTGTCGACGAGCAGTCGCTTGGCCAACAAAAGACGATGGGTTTGCGCGAGCTCGAGTGGCGAAACGCCGATTTCGCGCTCCAGGGCGCGCCGCAGGTGTCGCTCGCTCACGCCCAGGTCGGCCGCCAACTCGGTCACGGTGCGGTCATTGAGCGCGCCGGCGGCGATGCGTTGCGTCGCGACCTGCGCGAGGCGAGAGACCTCGCTCAGCGCGGTCCGGCCCGCACCCGGCGCCAACTCGGGCCGGCAGCGCAGGCAGGGCCGAAAGCCCGCGCGCTCGGCGGCCGCCGCGGAATCGAAGAAGCGGCGGTGACGGTCATACGCCAAGCGCGACGGGCAAATCGGCCGGCAATACACGTGCGTGGTCGTGATCGCGACAAAGAAGACCCCGTCGAAGCGCGGGTCGCGTGCGTCGACGGCGAGCTGGTAGGCCTCGCGATGGACGGGCGAAGCGGGAAATGGCGGCGCGGCGGATACCATAATGAAAGAACCTACCCCACACGCGCCGCCCTTGCCCGCCGGATTCGGACCTCAATAGAGAGGCGTCGCCACGAAAGGCACCTGCCTCGTCGTCCCGTGCAGGACGGCCCGCCCCACGATGACCCCGTCGTCGTTGATGTGCTGCGCGACGATCAGGAGATCCGGGAAGCCGGGGCCCACCAAGTCGTTGAGGTTCCGCATGACGCCATGCTCCCAGAAAAACGCGCGATTGATGGCGCCGGTCGAGACGCCGACGACCTGACGGTTCTTGTTGATG
>DATHDT010000378.1:0-2996 GCA_035318905.1 Gemmatimonadales bacterium
TTCGTGACCCTGCTGGGCGTGGGCGCCGCCCGTGCCGAGGCGGAGCGGCTCTCGGCGCAGGCCGTAGACCAGTTGCGCCAAGCGGGGTTAGTTTCCCCTACGCTGGTGGAGTTGGCGCACTACATCGTGACGAGGCCCAACTGAACGTGACTCTGCTCGAGTCGATTCACGGTCCCGAAGACGTCAAAAAGCTGCCCCGGGCGGAGCTGCAGAAGCTCGCCGACGAGGTGCGGCAGCGCCTGATCGACGTCGTCTCGCAGACCGGCGGCCACATCGGTGCGGGGTTGGGGGTCGTCGAGCTGACCGTCGCCCTCTGTTGGGCCTTCGACTCACCGCGCGACAAGATCGTGTGGGACGTGGGCCACCAGGGCTACCCGTGGAAGATCCTCACGGGCCGAAACGACCGGCTCGCGACGCTGCGCCAGCCGGGGGGCCTCTCCGGCTTTCTGCGTAGGTCCGAGAGTGAACACGATCAGTTCGGAGCCGGCCACGCGGGGACCGCGTTGTCGGCGGCCTTCGGGATGGCCACGGCGCGCGATCTGAAGCGCGAAGACTTCAAGGTGGTCGCGGTCGTCGGCGACGGCGCGATGACCTGCGGGCTGCCCTACGAGGCGATGAACAACGCCGGGCACTCGGGCCGCGACATCATCCTCGTGTTGAACGACAACGGCATGTCGATCGCCCCCAACGTGGGCGCGATCAACAAATACCTCGGCTCGATCATCGCCAACCCCGTCACCGTGCGCCTGCGCGAGTGGGTGAAGGGGATGATCGAGAAGACGTCGCACATCGTCGGCGGTCCGAAACTCGTGGACTTCGCGAAGAGCGTCGAAGAAAGCATCAAGAACCTGTGGTCGCCGGGGATGCTGTTCGAGGAGCTGGGGTTCCGCTACTTCGGCCCGATCAACGCGCACAACGTCGAGCAGCTGATCCAGACCTTCGACATCGTGAAGACCCTGAAGGGTCCGCGCGTCGTGCACGTGATCAGCGAAAAGGGAAAGGGCTTCCCGCTCCCCGAGCCCGACGTCGAGAAATACCATGCGCGCGCCCCGTACGATCCCGTCACCGGCAAGTTGAAGCCGGTGAGCGGCGGTCCGCCGCAGTGGACCAAGATCTATGGTGAGGCGATCACGCAGCTCGCGGCTGAGAACCAGAGTTTCGTGGTGATCACGGCCGCGATGCCCTCCGGGACCGGGACGAACGTGTTCCAGAAGAAGTGGCCTGAGCGATTCTTCGATGTAGGGATCGCCGAAGGACACGCGACGACGTTCGCGGCGGGTCTCGCGACGCAGGGCGTCCGACCCATCGTCACGATTTACTCGACGTTCCTCCAGCGCGCCTACGACTCGATCATTCACGACGTCGCGATCCAGAAGTTGCCCGTCATCTTCTGCATGGACCGCGCGGGGATGGTGGGGGAGGACGGCCAGACGCACATGGGCCTGTACGACATCGCCTACATGCTGGCGGTGCCGCACATGACGGTCACGGCGCCCAAGGACGGCGCGGAGCTGATCGGGCTGCTGCGTTGCGCGCTCGCGCACGAGGACGGCCCGTTTTCGCTGCGCTACCCGCGCGACAAGGCGCCCGCCGAGGCCCCCCCAGCGGCGGAGGTCGCCCCGATCCCGTACGGGACGTGGGAGCTGCTGCGCAAGGGCAAGCACTGTGCGATTCTCGCCGTCGGCGTGATGTGCAAACCGGCGATGGAGGCCGCCGAGGAGCTCGACGCGACCGTGGTGAACGCGCGCTTCCTGAAGCCGATGGATCGCGAGATGCTCGACGCGCTGGTGCGCGATCACAAGCTGCTCGTCACGGTCGAGGACGGCGTCGTGGTGAACGGCTTCGGCGCGGCGCTTGCCGGCGTCGTGCAGACGACGTCGCCCGACGTGCGCGTCGTGGCCTTGGGCGTCCCTGACCGCACGTACGAGCACGCGCCGCGCGCCCAGCAGCTTGCCGAGGTCGGCCTCACGGGGGCCGGCATCGCGGCTCGCATCCGCGCCCTCGCCGCCGAAGAGTCGCTCACCACGCGATGAACGTCGGGGTCGTCGGCAACCCCAACTATCCGGACCTCGGCGCTTTTCTCGCGACGCTCCAAGCGAAGGCGTCGAGCGTCGGCATCACGCTGTACAGTGAAGAGCAGATGCACCACATGCAATCGAAGGACGGCGGCGCGCCATCGCTGGATTGCCTGATCACGCTGGGAGGCGATGGCACGCTGCTCCGCGGCGCGCGGCTCTTGAACGGCGCCCCTGTCCCGATCCTCGGATTCAATCTCGGTCGCGTCGGGTTCCTCACGACGGCCGCTCCCGATACCCTCGATTGGGCGCTGGATGCGATCGTGCGCCGCGCGTACGCGACCGAACCGCGCCTGGCGCTGCAGTCGACGATCCTGGGCCGAGGGGCGAAATCAGGGCGCGTCGAGCCGCTCGTCCTCAATGACGTCGTCGTGCACAAGGGCGGCGTCGCGCGCGTCGTGCGCCTCAAGGTGGCCGTGGACGGCGACGAGGTCGCACAGTACTCGGCGGACGGGATCGTCGTCAGCACCCCGACGGGCTCGACGGCGTACTCGATGTCCGCGGGTGGACCGATCGTCGTGCCGGGCGTCGATGCGATCGTCATGACCGCGATCTGTCCCCACACCCTCGCCGTGCGCCCGCTCGTGCTGCCGTCGACCGCCGTCGTCACGATCCAGCCCATCCCGCCCTGGACCGAAGAGGTGCTGGTGTCCTTCGATGGTCAGGTGGGCCAGCCGATTCAGCCGGGAGAGCGGCTCGAGGTGCGCCGCGCGGAGCGACCGGTCCTCCTCATCCGGCTCGGGCCGGAGAGCTTCTTCAAGCGCCTGCGGAAGAAACTGCAATGGGGTGACCTCAGCGATCGGACGCGCCGGTAGTGCTGACCGAACTGCGCGTCCGGGATCTCGCCGTCATCGCGGACGTCACGCTCCCCTTGAAGCCTGGTCTGAACGTCCTCACCGGTGAGACCGGCGCCGGCAAGTC
>DATHDT010000379.1:0-3854 GCA_035318905.1 Gemmatimonadales bacterium
GGAGGTGCTGCCGAATACCACGTTCCGGGTCCTGCTCGTGAACGGTCACCACGTGCTCGCGACGATCGCCGGCAAGATGCGGCGGTTTCGGATCCGGGTGCTCGCGGGCGACCGCGTGACGCTGGCGGTTTCTCCCTACGACCTGACCCGCGGGCGCATCACGTACCGCCACAAATGAGCTCGCACGCGATGGAGCAGGCGGCCGCGGCAGTCTGGGCGGCCCGCCTCGCCGCTTACAAGGGACCCGACCCGAAGCGCAGCGCCTGGCAGCTGGGAAGCGCCGCGGCGCTCTTCGCCGGTACCTGGGCCCTGATGTACCTGAGCCTCGCTGTCGGGTACTGGCTCACGCTGCTGCTCGCGGTTCCGGCTGCGTTCTTCCTCATCCGGCTGTTCATCATCCAGCACGACTGCGGGCACGGGTCGTTCTTCCGGTCGAACCGCACCGCGGACATCGTCGGCTCGATCCTCGGCGTGCTCACGCTGACGCCCTATCACTACTGGAAGAAGACCCACGCCCTGCATCATGCCACGTCGGGCAACCTGGAGCATCGCGGCTTCGGCGACATCGATACCATGACGGTGGACGAATACCTGTCCCGGTCACGGTGGGAGCGGTTCAAGTATCGGGTGTACCGGCACCCGGTCGTGCTCTTCGGCATCGGCGCCGTGCTGCATTTTTTCATCCGCCACCGCTTGCCGACGATCATCCCCGCGGAGTGGAAGCGTGAGCGCCGCAGCATCCTGTGGACCGACGTGGGCCTCGCGGCTGCGATCGCGCTGATGGGTGTGCTGGTGGGCTTCAAGGCGTTCGTGCTCGTGCAGTTGCCCGTCACGCTGCTGTCGACGTCGATCGGCGTCTGGCTCTTCTACGTGCAGCACCAGTTCGAGCCGACGTACTGGGAGCACGATGACCGCTGGGCCTACGACGCCGCGGCGCTGCAGGGCAGCTCGTATTACCGTCTGCCCAAATTCCTCCAATGGGCGACCGGCAACATCGGCCTGCACCACGTGCATCACCTGTTGCCGCGCATCCCGAACTACCGGCTCCAGCGGGTGCTCGACGAACATCCTGAGTTGCGGCAAGTGCCGACGCTCACGCTCCTCGATAGTCTCCGGTGCATCAGCCTCACCCTCTGGGATGAGCGGACGCGCCGACTGGTGCCCTTTCCCGCCGGGTCGTGACACCCCGTAAAGCCCCGCTCCCCGCCACAGAAGAAAGCTTTCGCCTGCTCGTGGAAAGCGTGCAGGACTACGCGATTTTCATGCTCGACCCCGAAGGACACATCGTCACCTGGAACGTGGGCGCGGAGCGCATCAAGGGCTATCGTCCGGAAGAAATCCTCGGACAGCACTTCTCGCGCTTCTATCTGCCGGAGGCCGCTGCGCGCGGCGACCCGACATCCCATCTGGCCGTGGCGGTCCGCGACGGGCGCGTGGAGCACGAGGGGTTTCGGGTCCGCAAAGACGGCTCCCACTTCTGGGCCAACGTCGTCATCACGGCGTTGCGCGACGATGAAGGGCGCCTGGTCGGGTTCACCAAGGTCACGCGCGACCTGACCGAGCGGAAGCAATCCGCCGACGACCTCACCCGGGCGCACGCCGAGCTCGAAGCCTTCAGCTACTCCGTCTCGCACGATCTACGCGCGCCCCTCCGGGCGATGAACGGATACGCGCAGGCGTTGATCGAAGACCACGGCCCCAGCTTGAATGCCGAAGGGCAACGCATGCTCCACGTGGTACGCGACAGCGCCACGCGCATGGGGGAGCTGATCGACGGTCTGCTCGCATTCTCCCGACTCGGGCGGCAGGCGCTCAAGCGAACGCCGCTCGACATCACGAGCATCGTGCAGGGCGTCGTGGAGGAGTTGCGGATCGCGGAGCGAGGCCGGGCGCCCGAGGTCGTGATCGGCACGCTGCCGGACACGACCGGCGACGCCACGCTGGTGCGCCAGGTATTCGCCAACCTGCTCGGGAACGCCTTCAAGTTCAGCGCCCAGCGCGAGGCCGCGCGCGTCGAGGTGGGCGCGGGCGAGGACCAGGGCGAGGCTGTCTACTTCGTGCGCGACAACGGCGCCGGCTTCGACATGCGCTACGCCGACAAGCTGTTCGCCGTGTTCGCCCGCTTGCACGGCGCGGAATTCGCCGGGACCGGGATCGGCCTGGCCCTTGTGCACCGCATCATTCAACGGCACGGCGGCCGCATTTGGGCCAACAGCGTGCCCAACGCCGGCGCGACGTTCTACTTCACGCTGCCGCTCACCCCCGCTTGACGCGCGCCACATGACGTCAGCCGTTGCCATTCAGGGAGAAGCGGGATCCTTCAGCCACGCGGCCGCGCGGGAGGTGCTCGGCGCGGACGTGCGGCTCGTCCCTTGTCCCACCTTCGAGGACCTGTTTCGCGCCGTCGAATCGGGACAGGCGACGCGCGGCGTGGTGCCGATCGAGAACTCGCTCGCCGGCTCTGTGTACGAGGCCTACGACGCGCTGGGCGCGCATGCGCTCCACGTCGTCGGCGAAACCCAGGTCCGCGTGCGGCATTGCCTCGTCGTCCGGCCCGGGACACCCCTCGACGACGTGCGCAAAGTGGCTTCGCATCCGGTGGCCCTGGCCCAGTGCCGGCGCTTCTTCCTGGAGCATCCGACCGTCGCTGCCGTTCCGGCCTACGACACCGCCGGCAGTGTGCGAGATCTCCTCGCCGATAGACTGGACGCCAATGCCGCGATCGGATCGGCGTTGGCGGCCACGCTGTACGGCGGCGAGGTGTTGCTCGAAGGACTGGAGGACCACCCGGAGAACTACACGCGCTTTCTCGTCGTGGCGCCGGAGCCCGGGTCGCTCGCCGGTACCTCGAAAACATCGCTCGTCTTCACGCTGCCGAACGTCCCCGGCTCGCTGTACCGGGCGATGGGGGTCTTCGCGACGCGGGGTCTCGATTTGACCAAGATCGAATCCCGACCGCTGCTGGGCCGCCCCTGGGAGTACGCCTTCTATCTCGACGTCCTGGGCGATCCGCGTGGTGCCGTGGCGGACGCGCTTGCCGAGTTGGCGCCCTTGGCGCGCGAGCTGCGGGTCCTGGGCGCGTATCCCGCGCGCGCGCTAGTTTCTTGAACATGGCCCCGGACCGCCGCAGTCGCACGATCACGAACGGTGTGCAGCGCGCCCCGAACCGCGCGATGTTACGCGCGGTGGGGTTCGGCGACGGCGACTTCGACAAGCCCATCGTCGGCGTCGCCAACGCGTACAGCACCATCACGCCGTGCAACATGGGCCTCGACACCCTCGCGCGCCGCGCCGAAGCGAGCCTCCGCACCGCCGGCGTGATGCCCCAGATGTTCGGGACGATCACCGTCAGCGACGGCATTTCGATGGGGACGGAGGGGATGAAGTATTCGCTCGTCTCCCGCGAGGTCATTGCCGACTCGATCGAGACCGCCTGCAACGCGCAGTCCATGGACGGTGTGCTCGTCGTCGGGGGCTGCGACAAGAACATGCCGGGGGCGATGATCGCGATCGCGCGCATGGACATCCCGGCGATCTTCGTCTACGGGGGGACCATCAAGCCCGGCCGGCACGCGGGACGCGACCTGACGGTGGTCAGCGTGTTCGAGGCGGTCGGGGAGTTCAGCGCCGGCCGGATCGATGCGGCCGAGCTGCTCGAGGTCGAGCGGCGCGCGTGCCCGGGCGCGGGCTCGTGCGGCGGGATGTTCACCGCAAACACGATGTCCTCGGCGTTCGAGGCGATGGGGTTGAGCCTGCCGTACTCGTCGACGATGGCGGCCGAAGACGCGGAGAAAGCCGACAGCGCCGCCGGCTCGGCGGAAGCACTCGTCGCCGCCATCGGGCGCGACCTGCGG
>DATHDT010000380.1:0-4630 GCA_035318905.1 Gemmatimonadales bacterium
CATCAGGAGATTGTTCGCCGATGCGCCACCGTCCACGCGTAGCTCTTTCAATTTGATGTGCGCGTCGGCTTCCATCGCGCGCAGCACGTCGGCGACCTGGAACGCGATGCCTTCGAGCGCCGCGCGCGCGATGTGGGCCGCCGTCGTGCCGCGGGTCACGCCCGCGACGAGCCCGCGCGCGTACTGATCCCAGTGCGGCGCGCCGAGACCGGCGAATGCCGGCACGAGATAGACCCCTTCGGGATCGGTCACCTGCGCGGCGAGTGCCTCGACCTCGGACGATGACTGGAAGGCAGCATCTTCATCGCGGGCGCGGTGGTGCAATGGCTGCGCGACGGTCGTCAGGAGATTGTTCTTGGAGGCGATCGGCTTCGTGCCCGTATTCATCAGCATGAAGCAGCCGGTGCCGTAGGTGTTCTTCACCATGCCGGGCTGCGTGCACGCCTGGCCGAAGAGGGCCGCCTGCTGGTCCCCGGCGATCCCGGCGATCGGCACGCGGCCCCCGAACAGCGTCGTCTCGCCGTACACCTCGCTCGATGATGCGACGACAGGCAAAACCGAGCGCGGCACGCCGAACAACTTCAGCAGCTCGTCGTCCCAGTCGAGGGTTCGCACGTTGAAGAGCATCGTGCGCGACGCGTTGCTTGGGTCGGTGACGTGCACTTGGCCACCGGTCAGGTTCCAGACGAGCCACGAATCGATCGTGCCGAACGCCAGCTTGCCGGCCTTCGCCTTCGCGCGCGCCCCGGCGACGTTCTTCAGGATCCACTCGAGCTTGGTGCCCGAGAAGTACGCATCGACGACCAGCCCGGTCTTGCGCTTGATCATCGCGGTGAGTCCACGGGCCTTCAGTTGATCGCAGCGGCCCGCCGTGCGGCGATCCTGCCAGACGATCGCGTTGTGGATGGGGACACCGGTGTCGCGATCCCACACGACGGTGGTTTCGCGCTGGTTCGTGATCCCGATGGCCGCGATGTCGGTCGGGCTGAGCTTCGCCCTGGCGAGTGCTTCCTGCGCGGTGTGCAGCTGCGTGGCCCAGATCTCATTCGCGTCGTGCTCCACCCAGCCCGGCGTCGGGAAGATCTGGCGAAACTCCTTCTGTGCCGAGGCTTGGGCGTTGCCGGCGTGATCGAATACGATCGTGCGCGAGCTGGTCGTCCCCTGGTCGAGAGCGAGGATGTGCTTCACGCCGGCCATGCGGCCTTATAGAGGAGGGCCGCGATCACGCCGCCGATGATTGGTCCGGCGACGGGGATCCAGGCGTAGCTCCAGTCGGAGCCACCCTTGCCCGAGATCGGCAGCACCGCGTGCGCGAGTCTGGGACCCAAGTCGCGCGCAGGGTTGATCGCGTACCCGGTCGGCCCGCCCAGCGACAGGCCGATCGCCCATACGATCACGCCGACGAGTGCCGGACCAAAGCCCACGTTCCAGCCGTGCTCGGGATTCAGGTTCTTGGGCGTGAGGATGGCGAGCACGCCCAGTACGAGGACGGCAGTGCCAATGATCTCCGTGAGCAGATTCGAGGTGGTGTTGCGGATCGCGGGACCGGTGCAGAACACAGCCAACTTCCCGCCCTGGTCGGGTGTGACGGCCCAGTGGGGCAGGTAGGCGAGCCACACGATCGTGGCGCCGAGGAAGGCGCCGAGCAGCTGCGCGGCGACGTAGATCGGCACTTGGGCCCAGGCGAACTTGCCGATTGCGGCGAGACCGATCGTCACGGCGGGGTTCAGATGGGCGCCGCTGAATGTGCCGACCGCATAAACCGCGACCGTCACGCCAAACGCCCAGCCCGCGGTGATGACGATCCAGCCGCCGTTCTGGCCCTTGGTCTTGTTGAGAACGACGTTCGCCACCACGCCATCGCCCAGGATGATCAGCAGCATGGTGCCGAGCAGTTCCGCGAGAAACGGTGACATGGAGCGGCGAAGCTACCAGCGGCGCGGCGCCTTGTCTACGTGGTCGGCGGCAACGGCGGCCTTCACGACCGTCGAGGCCTATCAGCCCTAGTC
This sequence comes from Gemmatimonadales bacterium, assembly GCA_035318905.1. Lineage (GTDB taxonomy): Bacteria > Gemmatimonadota > Gemmatimonadetes > Gemmatimonadales > GWC2-71-9 > 20CM-2-65-7. The sequence goes on from DATHDT010000380.1 coordinate 2,010, forward strand.
GCTCACCGTTACAACGTGAATCCCTGTCGCGTCCCCCTCGGGGCCCGTATCATTGGCGCGCTTCGTTCTCCCAAGCCTCGAGGGCACTCCACCAATGCGGTTCTCCAGTCTCTCACTCGTCCTGGTCGCCACCGGCGTCGTCGCCGCTCCGACTCCCGTCGCTCCCGACCTGCTCGCCGGGCTCCACTGGCGTAACCTCGGCCCCTTCCGCGCGGGCCGCGTCTCCGCCGTCTCGGGCGCCATCGGACCTAGCCAGCTCGGCGTCTTCTACATGGGCCTCCCCATGGGCGGAGTCTGGAAAACGACGAGCGCGGGCGAGACCTGGTACCCCGTCTTCGACTCGGTCAAAGAAGCCTCGTCCGTCGGCGCCATCGCCGTGGCACCATCGAACCCCGACGTCGTCTACGTCGGCATGGGTGACCTCATCGCGGGCGGCGGCATCAGCGAGGGCAACGGCGTTTACAAGTCCACCGACGCGGGCCATACATGGCAACACCTCGGACTCGACGAGACGAAACAGATCCCCTCCATCCTGGTGGACCCCAAGAACCCCGACCTCGTGCTGATCGCCGCCCAGGGCGACGTGCACAAGAAGAGCGACACCCGCGGCGTCTATCGCTCGACCGACGGCGGCCGCACGTGGACCAAAACGCTCTACGTGGATGACTCGACCGGTGCGCAAAAGATCGCTTGGGCTGACGACCAGCCCAGCGTCCTCCTCGCGACGACGGTCCGCCACTACAACCGGCCGCCCACGGGTCTGCCGCGCTTCGGCGCCCCCGGGATTCCCGGGGGGGGTGGGGGCCCGAACGCTCCCACACAAACCCACCTGTTCAAGTCGACAGATGAAGGTCTCACGTGGAAAGAAATCACCGGCGGGGGACTGCCGAGGCTCAACGGCCGCACGTCGGTCGTGGTCGCGATGAACACGAACGCGCAGCGGATGTTTCTGATCCAGAACTCCGGCCTGTGGCGTTCCGACGACGGCGGCGGCAGGTGGCGACAAATGGACTCGACCGACACGCGCATCCGCAACGGCCAGGGCGGCTACAACTGCGGCGTCTACGTCGATCCGAAAAACCCCGACATCGTCTACACCGTCAACACCGCGAGCTACAAGTCCACCGACGGCGGCAACACCTTCACCGGCTTCAAGGGCGCGCCCGGCGGGGACGATCCGCAGCAGCTGTGGATCGATCCCACCAACGGGCAGCGCATGCTGTTCGGCTACGATCAGGGCGCTATCGTGACGCTCGACGGCGGCCAGACGTGGTCGTCGTGGTACAACCAGTCCACCGAGCAGGTCTATCACATCGCGGTCGACAACTCCTATCCCGCCTGGGTCTACGCGTCGCAGCAGGACGCCGGCGCCATCCGCACGCGCCTGCGCGGCAACCAGGGCGCCATCACGCCGCTCGACTGGAACCCCGTGCCGGGGTGGGAATGGGGCAGCGAAGCCCCCGATCCGCTGAACCCGAACGTCGTGTACGCGAGCGGCATCGGGATCTTCAAGGTCAGCTACCCGAGCGAGCAGTGGATCGACGTGAGCCCACAGCTCGATCCCGCGCTGCACGCGCGGCAATCAATTTCGCAGCCGATCGCATTCGCGCCGTGGAACCCGCGCGAGCTCGTCGCGGCCTGGCAGTTCGTGATGACGTCGCTCGACGGCGGCGCGCACTGGACGAAGATCTCGCCCGACCTGGGCTATCCCAAGGACACGGTGCCCACGCCGGACAGTTTGCGCGGCAAGCCCGGACTGCTCGTCGGCGGCACGATCCAGTCGATGGCGCTCTCGCCCGTGAAGCGCGGCGAGATCTGGGTCGGCACGAACACGAGCCTCATCAAGCTGACGCAGGACGAGGGCAAGACGTGGCAGGACGTGAGCATCCCCAACCAGCCGGGCGACATCCTGGCCATCGAGGCGTCGCACTTCGACGCGGCCGAGGCGTACGTCGTGTTCGCCTTCTACAGCGCCGGAGATTACACGCCGTACTTCTACCGCACGCGCGACTACGGCAAGACATGGACGAAGGTCACCGACGGCTTCGCCACCGGGCAGCCGAGTGGTTCGTTTGGGCGAGTGGTGCGCGAAGATCCGAAGACGCGCGGGCTGTTGTTCGCCGGCACCGAGAGCGGCATGTACGTCTCGTTCGACGACGGCGACCACTGGCAGTCGTTACAGCTCAATCTGCCCAACACGTCCTACCGCGACATCGTGATTCACGGCAACGATCTGGTCGTCGGCACCTACGGCCGAGGCATCTGGGTGCTGGACGACATCTCGCCGTTGCGGCAGATGATGACGGCCGAGGCGAGCGAGCCGGTGCATCTCTTCGCCCCCGGCGAAGCGGTCCGCGTGCGCCGCAATGTCGGCAACGACACGCCGTTCCCGCCCGAGGTGCCGCACGCGCTGAATCCCCCCGACGGCGCCATCATCTACTACTGGCTCGGCTCGAAGCCGAGCGGTCGCGTCACGATGGAAGTGCTCGATGCCGCCGGCACCGTGGTGCGGCGCTATTCCAGCGATCCCGTCGCGCCGGTACGAGAAGCGGCGCGTCCGCCGCACCCGAACTTCTGGGTGGCGGTAGAGCAGCCGCTTCCTTCGGACGCCGGCATGCACC
>DATHDT010000381.1:0-4917 GCA_035318905.1 Gemmatimonadales bacterium
CGAGCCGGCGTCGACCGCGAGGTAGTCGAGGCGCGCGCCGGCGGTGATGCGCGCGGCGCCGACCCGCTGTTCGCTTTCGCCGTACGCGGCGAACTCCGACTGGGAGTGATTGCCGAAGATGTCGCTCGTGACGTCGGAGAATGTCCCCTCACCGCCCACGAGCACAGTCCGCGCGGCGTCGGGGTGCGCCTCGGCGCGTACCTCGACGCCAAACCGGTTCGCGACGCTGGCCTCGGTCGCGCTGCGGCGGTAGTCGGCGAAGTTCGTCCGCAGCCAGGAGCCCCGCGCCTGCCAGGCGAACCGGTCCGAGGCCACGGTGCGCAGCTGCGCCGACAGGTAGCCCTTGCGCGAGTTGGTGCGCGCGCCGCGCTCCGTCGTATCGATCTTGAAAGGCTGAAAGATCTGCCCCGCGTCATCGCATTCGCCGCGGCTGCACCAGCTGAGCGGCACCTGGTACTGATCCACAGCCCACGACCCCGCGAGGTCGAGCCGGGTGCGCGGCGTCGCTTGCCAGCGGCCCTTGGCGGACAGCTGCCAGTGATCGCGCTCGTCCTGTTGCCGGTATCCGTCCGAGTGCCGTGCGCCGACAGAGATGCGTCCGGCGGCGGCCTCTGTCCCGTATGAACCCGTCACATCGACGCCGTCGTGCAGGCCCGTCGTATTGCGGAAGCGCCACTCGGGATGCGGGGGGTCGGCGAAGGCGCCGCCGGTGAGTCGCACGCGCGCGTGGACGCCGCTGGGTACGTCGCGCGTCGTAAGGTTCACCACGCCGCCGAGCGCCGCGGAGCCATACAGCGAGGAACCCGCCCCCTTCAGGATGTCGACACGCTCGATCTGATCCGATGGAAGCAGGTCCCAGTTGATGCCGCCGCGGTCGCCCTGATTCATCGGGACGCCATCCACCAGGAGCAGGACCCGGGAGTTGAGGCCCTGCACGTAGCCCGTGGACCCCCGGATGTTGATCTGGCCGTTCAGGATTTGGACCCCCGCGGCCTTGTCGACGGCTTCGTCCACCGTGTTGACCGCGCGACGCGCGATCTCCTGCTCACTGACCTGGGCGACGCTCGTGGAGGGTTCTCCGAAGTGGGGCACCTTCGAGCTCACCACGTCGAGCGGCGTGAGCTCGAGCGGGGACGGCTCGAGCGTGAAGTCGGCGCGCGCCGAGTCGGCCACCGTGACGGTGACGCTCGCCGCGGTATAGCCGATCGCGGCGGCGCGCACGCGGACCTCACCCGTCGTGACGAGCGTCAGGCGGTAGCGACCGTCGCCGCCGGTGAAGGCGTAGCGCGTCGTGCCCGGCACGCCGACAACGGCGCCGCGGATCGGGGTGCCGCGTGGATCGCGCACCTCGCCGCGCACGACGGCCTCACCGGCCGGCGCCTGGGCCGATGCCGCCGAGGCGACGAGCGTGGCGGCAAGGGCAATCAGCGCACGGTGCATGTCACGAAGTCCGTCGCCGGCCGGAGGCTGTCGAAGTCGACCTTGAAATCCACACTGTCGGCGACGCTGCCGTTCGGCACGGTGACTGTGCCGGGCTGCGTCGTGTCCGCGGGGTTGTGGTAGTAGCCTGCCACACGCAGCAGCGCGGTGTCTGCGGCGGTGAGAGTCAGGTTCCCGACCTTCTTCCAGACGGCGAGCACCCACTCGTACGTGTCCGGGAGGAGCTCGATGCTGTAGAGCGACACCGAGTCCGTGTATGGCACCGAGCTGGGAATGAAGGGCTGGCGATTGAAAATGAGGTCGTTGCAGGTCTGCGGGAAACTGGCGTAGGCCGCCACGAAGACGTTGTCGGTGCTGTCAGGAACGGTGCCCGAGAACCGGATCGTGCCGCACACGCCGACGAGGTTACGCGCGCAAATCGGCTCGGGCTCGAGTCCCGCGTCGCACGCCAGCGCGGCGGTGAGGGCGGTGACGAGCGCGGCCGCGGCCCGGAGAGACATACCAGCAATCTGCGGTGAAGCGGCGGCGCGTCAACTTGACCCCCGTATGAGGCGGGGTAACGTTTCTCCTTGCCATGCCGATCTACGAGTATCGTTGCACCAAGTGCGACGAACGCTTTGCGCGCCACGAGGCGATCCGAGAGCACGGCCGGCAACGGCCCCCCTGTCCCAAATGCGGATCGCGGGCGGTCGAGCCGGTGATCTCGCCGTTCTTCGCCAAGACCGTTCGCAAGAGCTGAGCGAGGCGACACCCTGTTCGAACGCCTGCGGGATGCCTTCCGCGCCGCCGTCGATGCCGCGACGCCGCCGGGCGATTTGCGTGACCTCGCGCGCCAGATGCGCGATGCGGTCGTCGAGGCGAAGGTCGCAGTGCAGGAGATGCGCGAGGCCCTCACGCGCACGGAAGGGGAGCTGAAACTCGAGCGGCAACGCCTGGCCGATGCCGAGCGTCGCGGCCGCCTCGCCGCGGAGATTCAGGACCAGGAAACCGTCACCGTCGCCGAACGCTTCGCTGTGAAGCATCGCGAGCGGGTCGCCGTCCTCGAGCGCAAACTCGCCGCCCAGCAGGAGGAGGTCGCCCTCGCCGAGCGCGACCTCGGCGACATGCAGGGCCAGCTCAAGAGCGCGACGCAGGGCCGGCCCGCGGCGGAGGGCGACCGGAGCACCGATCGAGCATGGCGCGAACTGGGCCTCCACGACCTGCAAGACGAGATGCTGAAAGGCGACATCGATCGCGCGGCTCGTGAAGCCACGGCCGATCAGCAGCTCGACGCTCTCAAGAAGAAAATGCGAAAGGACTAGCGCATGCTGCTCCTCGCCCTCCTCCAAACCCTTCACCAACCTCCACCCGCCGACTTTCTTAAACGCGCCCACACCTACAGCATCGTCGCCTACGACTCCGTCACGGGGGACCTGGGGATCGCGGTGCAGTCGAAGTTTCCCAACGTGGGGGGGCTGGTGCCGTGGGCTCGCGCCGGAATCGGCGCCGTGGCGACGCAGTCGCTCAGCAACACCGACTACGGCGAGAAGGGGCTCGAGCTGATCTCCGAGGGGGCGACCGCGGCGGAGGCGATGCGCATCGTAATGCGCCGCGACTCCCGGCCCGCGCAGCGCCAGGTGGGGATGGTGGACGCGCACGGCAACGCCGCCAGCTGGACCGGTGATTCGACGTTCGATTGGGCCGGAGGTCGGACGGGCGGCGGCGCGGTGGGCGGCAAAGGTCAACTCATCGTCGGGCGCGGCTACGCGGCACAAGCGAACATCATGGTTTCCGACGCCACCGTCCGGAACATGGCCGAGACGTTCGAGCGAGCGCGCGGCTCGCTCGCCGATCGGCTCCTGGCCGCCCTCGTGGCGGGGCAGGCAGGTGGTGGAGACAAACGCGGGATGCAGTCGGCGGCGCTGCTCGTGGTGCGCGCGGGGGCCGGCTACCTCGGGGCGACCGATCGCTACATCGACATTCGCGTGTACGACGCGCCCGATCCGATCCGCGAGCTGCAACGCCTCTACGAGCTGCACGAGCTGTACTTCTTCACGACCGACTCGGCGGATCTCATGCCGATCACACCCGCGTTGCAGCGCGAGCTGGAACCGATCCTGTTGCGCGAGCCCGTGAATCAAGCCGAGAAGTGGCTCGCCGCCCCGCAGCCCGCGGTGAACGCCACGTTCCTCAATGCGCTCGCGAACTTCATGTACTGGGAGAACTATGACGTGCGCGTGCGGATGGATGGAAAGATCGACCGGGTGGTCCTGGAGGACATTCGCAAGAACCGACGTCCGCGGAGGTAATTGGTCACTATGGACGTGAAACGCGGCCGGATGGTGTTCCTCGGCTACGGCAAGTATTGGCGGTCGGACGCCATCCTGGGCCTGATGCCCATCGAGGACGATCGCGGACCGGGGCGGCGCACCAACGTGTTCATCGAGGGGCGCGCCGAGCCGGTCGTCGCGTCGCGCACGGAGCAGAGCATCCTCGAAGACATGGGGGCGACCGACTCCGGCTTCCAGCTGCAGGCGCTGCGCGAGGCGACGAGTGAGATGCTCGAGGCGTTGCACGAGTTGTCGCCGGTGCTGCGCCGTGCTCTGGAGAATGAGCATCACTTCGACGTCGAGAAATGGGAGCACCGCATCGGGGGTCTGCTCCGCCCATCCGAGCACCCCGATCCCGCGCAGCAAAACGAGCTCTTTGAAGGAAAGGACGACGCATGACGGCTCCAGCGACGAGCGCTCCCGACCGGGGATGGTTTGGGCACCCGCGCGGGCTGTCGACGCTGTTCTTCACGGAGATGTGGGAGCGCTTCAGCTACTACGGGATGAGGGGCTTCCTCATTCTGTACATGGTCAAGGCGCTGGGCTTCACCGATCAGCACGCCGGATCGGTCTATGGGAATTACGTGGGCAGTGTGTGGCTGGCCGCGATTGGAGGCGGCATCATCGCCGATCGCTGGCTCGGCCAGTACCGCAGTGTTCTGGTGGGCGGCATCATCATCGCGCTCGGCCACTTCACGCTCGCGTTCCACCCGTTGCCGTTCTTCTATGCGGGCCTCTCCCTGATCGTCGTCGGCACGGGCATGCTGAAGCCGAACGTCAGCGCCCTCGTCGGCGCGCTGTACGAGGACGGCGACCAGCGGCGCGATGCCGGGTTTTCGATCTTCTATATGGGCATCAACCTCGGTGCGCTGATCGGGCCTCTCGTGGCGGGAAAGATCGCCGAGGGGATCGACTGGCATCTGGGGTTCGCGTGCGCCGGCGTCGGGATGACGTTGGGGCTCATCGTGTACGTCCTGCTGCGCCGCCGTCTCGATCCAGCCATTGCCCGCCTGGCCACGCGTCCGAAGCCCGTGACCGTGGCGGCTGGAGCCGCTCCCTCCGCTCCCCCTGCGTTCACGGCGGGCGACTGGAAGCGCATCGCCGCCATCGTGGTGTTCTTCGCGTTCGCCTCCCTCTTTTGGGGCGCGTACGAACAAGCCGGATCCAC
>DATHDT010000382.1:0-5485 GCA_035318905.1 Gemmatimonadales bacterium
AGGCTGCCACGACAATCCTGTCGCAGGATCCCGGGATAGTCGTCACCGTCGCCGCGGACCCCTACATCGCGCTCGACAAAATGGGCCGCTCGCGGCCCGACGTGATCCTGCTGGACATCGAGATGCCGCGGATGGACGGCCTGACGTTTCTCCGAAAGATCATGACCGAGGACCCGATCCCGGTCGTCGTATGCTCCGGGCTCGCGGCGAAGGGCACCGCCACGGCGATCCGCGCGCTCGAGGAAGGCGCCGTCGAAGTCATCGCCAAACCGCAGCTCAACGTCCGCGACTTCCTGCACGACTCTGCCAGCACGCTCATTGATGTCGTCCGCGAGGCCGCGGAGGTGCGCGTGCGTCGCCGCGTCGCCTCCCCGAGTGCGCCTCCGGTATCGCTGGAGTCTCGGCGCCACACGGCCGACGTCGTGCTGCCCCCTCCGGCCCGGCGCCGCAGCGATCGCCAGCACGCCGCGGCCGACATCGTGGTGGCGATCGGCGCGTCCACCGGCGGCACCGAGGCGCTGCGCACGATCCTGACGTCGATGCCCAAAGACGCCCCAGGCATCGTGATCGTGCAGCACATGCCGGAACGGTTCACCGCGGCCTTCGCGCAACGCCTGGACCAGATCTGTCCGATCACGGTGAAGGAAGCGGCTCCCGGCGACCGCGTGGTGCGGGGCCAGGCGCTCATCGCGCCCGGCAACCGCCACCTCCTGCTGCACCGGCATGGGACCGAGTACGAGGTCGAGCTTGTCGACGGCCCGCGCGTGTCGCGACACCGCCCCAGCGTCGACGTGCTGTTTCGTTCGGTGGCTCAGGCGGCGGGGCCGCACGCCGTCGGCGTGCTCCTGACCGGGATGGGAGACGACGGGGCCGCGGGCCTGCTCGAAATGAAGCGCGGGGGCGCGGCTACACTCGCCCAGGACGAAGCGACATCGGTCGTCTTCGGCATGCCGAAGGAAGCGATCGAGCGCGGCGCGGTGGACCGCGTGCTCCCGCTCCCGGGCATGGCCGCCGGCATCCTCACCTTGGCGCGTTCTTCAGCTCGCTGACCTCGCGCGCGGCGGCATCGCCGGCCGCGGTCCCTCCATAGCGATCAGCGAATCGCGCCAGCTCCACCCGCAGCCGGTCGCGCCGTCCCGTCCGCCGGTACAGATCGATCAACCCGTTCGCCGCGCGCATCTCCTGCCGCGGATCTGGTTGCATCCGCCGCACCTCCTGGTAGAGCCGCTCCGCCTCGTCGTGGCCCTGGAGCCGCGTCTCGAGCAGCTGGGCCAGCTGGAGCCGTGCCTCGTGGTCCCCAGGTTCGATGCGAATGTGGTCCCGGAAGTAGTCCGCCGCTTCTGCATACTGGCCGCGCGCGATCATCACGTCCTGACGCGGGTAAGTCGGCGGTGGCGGGATGTTGCCGGCCGCGAATATCGCCTTCACGAGGCCGGTCGAGGTCACGCCGACGGTGCGGTGAATCGCGAAGATGCCCGCGATAGTGACGGGGACGTTCAGTATGACGAGCAGGAGAAACACGCCGCTGGAGATCCACTGCTGGCGCAGGAAGAAGTACCACAAGAAAGACAACATCACGAAGCACGCCGGCCCGAAGAACACGGCCACCTTGAGCAGGTGGGCGTGCTCCGCGGAGTCGACGTCCTTCAGGCGCTTGTCTACGGGATCGCCTGCCCCCAGAGGTCGCGGTACACGATCGGCCCCTCGTTCAGCGCCTTGATGCCCGCCTCGATCTGACTGCGGTCGCCGACGATCACAATGTCAAACTTGTCCGGATCGATGTAGCGACGCGCCACGCGCTGCAGGTCCGCGGCCGTCACGGCGTTGATCCGCTCGGCATACCCGCTGTAGTAGTCGAGCGGCAGGCCGTACACGAGCAGATCGCGGAACCGGAACGCCGCCCCCGCCGTCGTCTCGAAGTCTCCCGGCAGACCCAGATTGATGTACTGCTTGGCCTTCGCGACCTCGGTCTCGGGGACCGCTTCGTCGCGGATGCGACGCAGCTCTTTCAGGAACTCGATCAACGAGCTGTCGGTCTTGGCGGTGACGACCGACGCCTGCGCGACGAACGGTCCGCCCCCGCGCCGCATCGCGAACGCGGACCCGGCGCCGTACGTGTAGCCGTGCGTCTCGCGCAGATTCTGGTTCAGCCGCGACGTGAAGGCGCCGCCCAGGATCGTGTTCAGCACCTGGAGGGCGAAGTAGTCGGGCGTGTCGCGCGGCGGGCCGAGGTGCCCGATGCGGATCACCGACTGCGCCGCGCCCGGCTTGTCGATCAGATAGATGGTGCGCGGGGCCGGCTGCGGAGCGGTCCCCAGCGACGTGGATGGCGCGTCGCCGCGGGTCCAACCCCCGAAGCGCGCGGTCACGAGCTGACGCGCTTCCTCGAGCGTCACGTCGCCCACCACGAGCAGCCGCGCGGCGTTGGGACGGTAGTACGTGCCGTAGAACGCGGCAACGCGGTCGCGCGACAGTCCGGTGACCGAGCTGTCGTTGCCGGACAGCGGGCGGCCATAGGGGTGCGCCGCGCCGTACACGATCGCCGGGAAGGCGACGTTCGCGACTTGCGTCGGCTCGTCGCGCTGCTGGATCAGCTGCGTGCGGCGCAGCTCGCGCTGCCGCGTGATCTCGGAATCGGAGAAGGTGGGGCGCAGCACGACATCGGAGAGGAGATCGAGCCCCGCCGCGAAGCGCCGCTTCGGGACATGCAGGGCGACCGTTGCGACGTCGAACCCCGCGTTGCTGGAGAGTTGCGCGCCGAGGAAGGCCGTCTCGTCGGCGATGTCGAGGGCGGAGCGACGACCGGCGCCCTGCTGCAGCATCGTAGCCGTGAAGGTGGCGAGGCCGGGCAGGTTCCCGGGGTCGCGCACCGCCCCGGCGTCGAGGACGAGCGAGACGTCCACGACCGGGACCTTGTGAATCTCGACGACGGACAGCACGAGCCCGTTGGGCAACGTGGCCGTCCGCACCGCGGGCAACTTGAGCGCCGGTGGAGGCGGGAGGACGGGAGGCTTGGTCCGATCGACGGGCCCGCCTTGCAACAGCAGCAGCGTCAGGAGGGCGTGCGTCATGGCTGCACTCCGGGTTGCACGGCCAGCTCCGGTTTGCCCTGCGGCACCACGCTCAGCACGACGCGATGCGCGTCGGCAAGATAGCTGCGCGCGATGCGTTGCACGTCGGCGGGCGTGACCTTGAGGTAACGATCCAAGTCGCGTTGGAAGTAGTCCGGGGTCCCGACGAAGTACTGATAGAACCCGAGCTGATCGGCTTTCCCCCCAAAGCTCCCGACGCGCTCCATGCGCGAGAGGAACTGCGCTTCGAAGGTGTTCTGCGCGCGCTGTACCTCACGGAGGGTAGGTCCCGTGTCGGCGACTTTCTTGACTTCTTCGTCGACGACGCGCTGCAGCTCTCCGAGGGTGTGGCCCGGCCGCGCCGTCACCCACAGCACAAACTTGCCGTCGAGGCGGCTCCCGTCCTGGTATGCGACAGCGTCGCTGGCGATCTGCAGGTCGTAGACGAGCCGGCGGTAGAGACGCGACGAGCGCCCGCCCGCGAGCACGTTGGCGAGCACATCGAGAGCGGCGTCGTCCGGCGCGAAGGCCTTCTGCGTATGCCATGCGTTGTAAACGCGCGGCGTCTGCACGCGATCCTCGAGCGTGCCGTAGACGTCGGCCGTCAGCTGGACGGGCGGCGGTGTGGGTCGCGTAACCACCGGGCCGCGCGGGATGTCGCCGAAGTACTTCTCGGCGAGCTGGCGCGCGTCACCCACCGTCACGTCACCCGCGATCGTCAGGGTCGCGTTGTTGGGCGTGTAGTAGGTCCGGAAGAAGTTGCGGACATCCTCGAGCGTCGCGGCCGACAGGTCGGTCATCGAGCCGATCACGGGCCAGCTATAGGGATGGGTCGCCGGGTAGAGCCGTTTGAGGATATTCTCGTCGGCGAGCCCATAGGGCCGGTTCTCGTAGCTCTGACGCCGCTCGTTTTGCACGACGCCGCGCTGGAGATCGACTTTCTCCGCGGTGATCTCGGGAACCAGGTAGCCCATGCGGTCCGAGTCGAGCCACAGCATCAAGGGCAGCGCGTTGGCGGGCGCGTCCTCGAAATAGTTGGTGCGGTCTTCGGTCGTGGAGCCGTTGTTATCGCCGCCCGCGGCTTCGAGCAGCTTGTCGAACTCTCCCGTCGGGACGTGTTGCGAGCCCATGAACATGATGTGCTCGAACAGGTGCGCGAAGCCGGTCCGACCGGCCCGCTCGTCTCCGGACCCGACGTGGTACCAGATGTTGACCGATACCACGGGCACCGAGTGGTCTTCGTGGACGATGACCTGCAGCCCGTTGGGGAGCGTGAACGTTTCGTAGGGGACGTGCAGGCTCTGGGCCGTGAGGGGCCCGGCGGCGGACAGTCCCAGCCCGAGCGTTGCCAGTCGGAACAGCGTGCGAGTAGTCATATAAAGGAAGATTTGCTCTTGAAACGCCGGACCCGCAAGTTGCGTACGGGTCGATACTGTCAGGAGGCTGCAATGCTTTGGTTGGCCGTTACTGCCGCCGCGCTCGTCGGTGGGTTCATCATCAGTCGCAGCTTCGTTCGCCGTCGCCTCCGCTACGTCGACGCCATCCGGAAACCATCAGCCCCGCTGATCGCGGGCGCCGTGGCCGCCGCCGTCGTGGCGCCCGTCGCCCTTCTCCCCATCATCACCGTGGGGACCGCGGTGGCCTTCGGCGTCGGCGTGGCCAGCGGAGTCGCGAGCGGACGGTCCGCTCCGCCTCCCGACGCCTAGCTAGCCGACTCGCAGCTCCTTCTCCGGGCGGCCCGCGACGACGCGGAGGCCGCGCACCGCTTCACGGGCGAACGTCTTCCCTGCGCCCTTTTCGACTTCCTCCAACGCGCTCCAGCGCGTGAACGCCGGACGCACGGGCGTCGCCATCTGCAACGTCTCGAACGCGTCGGCGACCGCCAGCACTTTGACCGTCAGGGGAATCGGCAGCGCTTCGATGTCCCAGTCGTCGCCCACGATCTCGTAGTAGTGCGCATACTCGGCGATGATCTCGGCGGCGCCGCGCAGGCCGCGCGCAACGGCCAGCGTCTCATCCGTCACCGATCGCGACAACAGCTTGAGGAGGCGCTGGTCCGCCGTGCCCACTTCGTGCAGCAGCGCGGCGATCCGCAGATTCTCGATCTCCGTCTCCGACAACCTCATCTCGTGGGCAATCGAGGCAGACAGCTCGGCGACGCGGTTCGAGTGGCCCTGTTGGTGCCGCTCGGTCGTCTCGATATGGAAGGTCAGGACCTCGAGCGTCGCGACGTACGCGTTCTTCAAATCGGCGAGGCGCGCCGCGCGCTGCTCCGCCAAGCCACCGACCACGTACCCCGTGAGGATCAGGAACCCCGCCCAGGGGATCAGCGTAACGACCGCCTGTTCGGTCAGCCCCGCCTCCATGCCCAGTCCCTCGATCATCTGGAAGAAGAACACCAGGGCCACGACGAA
>DATHDT010000383.1:0-3894 GCA_035318905.1 Gemmatimonadales bacterium
CCGGGCGTCACGCGCTCGTGCCGCCGCAACTCGAGGCGGCCCTCGGCATGGCTCAGAACCAGATGCGTCTGGCGCGTGAGCAGCTCGAGCAGGGGGACCCCAACGCGGCCAACGCGGCAGCCTACGCCGAGCAGTCCCTCGACGCGTTGAATGCGCTGGCGCTCGCGTTGCTGCAGACATCGCGGCAAGTCGCGGGGGCGCAGTCGGGGTCGGGGTTCCAGGAGGCGATGGAGCAGCTGGCGCGGATGGCGGGGCAACAGCAAGGCCTGAACGGCGACGCCCAAGGGCTGCTGCCGATGATGATGGGGGGAGGACAGGCGGTGCTGCAGCAGCTGCGCGCGCTCGCCGCGCGGCAGCGTCAGCTCGCCGAGCAGCTCGAGCGGATGCAGGCCGAGGGCTCGTCGAGCGCGGCGGGGCCGCTGGCGGCCGAGGCGCGGGAGTTGGCGCGGCAGCTCGAGAACGGCCGGCTCGATCCGCGCACGATCCAGCGGCAAGAGCGGCTCTATCGTCGCTTGCTCGACGCGGGCCGCACCCTGTCCGGCCAGGAGCCCGACGATCAGAAGGAGCGGGTCAGCCGCGCCGCGACGGGCGACAGCGTGCACGTGCCGGGCGCGCTCGCGCCCGGCGCGACGGGCGCCGCGCAGCGTGTGCGCTATCCAACCTGGGAGGAGTTGGCGCGGCTCACGCCGGAGCAGCGTCGCATCGTCCTCGAGTACTTCCGACTCTTGAATGCCGCGAAGCCTTAGGGCGCCGAGCGCGACGCTCGCTTTCTCCATCCTGCTCGGGCTTCAGGCGGCGCCGCTCGTCGGTCAGGCGATCGGTCAGGGCTTCGAGTTGGAGCGCGCCGGGCGGTATGCCGACGCCGCGGCCGTGTACCTGACGACGCTGCGCACCGATCCCGCGAATCTGCCGGCCCTGCTCGGCCTCGAGCGAGTCCTGCCGCAACTCAGTCGCCTTGCGGAGTTGTTGCCGCTGGTACAGCGGGCGCGGGAGCGCGTCCCCGAGAATGGCACGCTCCGCGGGCTCGAGCTGCGCGTGTGGGCGCAGATGAACGAACCGGACTCCTTGGAGGCCGCCGCACGCCGCTGGGCGGCGACCTCGCCGCGCAGCGACGCGCCCTACCGCGAATGGGCGCTGGCGCTCGCCGACCGGCGCGGCTTCGACGAAGCGCGCCGCGTGCTGCTGTTGGGACGCCGCGCGCTCGGCGGGAGTCCGGCGACGCTGGCGATCGAGCTGGCGGAGCTCGAGCAGCGCGTCGAGAACTGGGAGGGCGCCGCGCGCGAGTGGGGACACGCGGTGGCCGTCCTCGCCGACCTTCTTCCGAATGCCTCGAGCCAGCTGGCGGAGACGCCGGTGCCGCAGCGGGCCCGCGTGGTGGCGGCCCTCACGTCCGCCGACGCCGCGCCGCGCGCTCGGCGACTCGCGGCCGAAGTGTTGTTGGGCTGGGGCCAGGCGACCGAGGCGTGGCGCCTGTTCGAGCAATCGATTGCGGGGCCTCCATCGCCGGAGATCGCGTCGGCATTGCGGCGTTTCGCGGATCTCGCCGGAGCGGTCTCGACGCCGGCGGGCCATCGCGTCCGGGGTTTGGCGTTGTCGCGTTGGGCCGAGTTAGTGCCATCGCCGCTCGCGGAGCGCGCGCGCGCCGAAGCGGTGCGCGAGCTGATCGACGGCGGGGACCGCGTTGCGGCACGCGCGGCCCTCGAGCGTCTCGCGGCCGACTCGCTGGCCCCCGCCGACGCGAAGTCGATGGCCGAGGCGGCGCTGCTTCAGGTGCTGATCGCCGACGGGCAGCTCGACGCTGCTGAGCGGCGCCTCGATGCCGAATCGAACCTCCTGGGCGGCGACGATCGCGCGGCGTTGCGCCTGCAGCTCGCGCGCGCGCGCGTGGCGCGCGGCGAGCTCGATCGCGCTGATGCCGTCTTGGAGAACGACTCGAGCGTCGCAGGGATCGCCCAGCGCGGCTGGATCGCGCTGTATCGCGGCGACCTCGCGGGCGCGATCGCGGCGTTCCGCGGCGCCGGTCCGTTTGCCGGCAGCAGAGAGTCGGCCACGGACCGCACCGCGATGGTGGCCCTCCTGATGGCGGTGAAGGGTGACGAGAACCGGGAGCTCGGTACCGCGCTCCTGGCGCTCGCGCGCGGCGACTCGCTCGGCGCCACGCAGGGACTGCGGCGGGTGGCGGGTCAGCTGCCGCCGGGGAGCGGACGGGTGGAGGTGCTGCTGCTCGCGGGCCAGATCGCGGCGCGCCTCGGCGGCGCGGCTCAAGAGGCGACGGCGGCCCAGGTGTTCCAGGAGATCGTGAGCGCCGGCGACACGGGTGCGGCGCCACCGACCGCCGAGCTCGAGTGGGCGCGGCTCCTCGTGCGCCAGGGTCGCCCCGCGGAAGCGGTCCAGCACCTCGAGCATCTCATCCTGACATATCCCGGCAGCGCGGTCGTGCCGGAGGCGCGACGCGAGATGGAACGCGCACGCGGGGCGATTCCCAGATCATGAAGCGGCGGGATTTCGTGCGGACGATGGGTGCGTTCAGCCTCGGAGGACTCTTACCGTCCCCTACCGTCCCTTACCGTCTCTTACCGTCTCTTTTAGTTCCGATGGACGACTCCCAAACCGATCACCTCAAGGCCTACGGCCTGACGTATCGCGTGATCGGGGCGGGGCTCAAGGCCGAGTGGCTCCTCAACTATCAGGGGGGCGCGTTCCTCCTCCCCGACGGGGACGCGATTCGGCGCGATGCGGCGCTCAACGGCGTGCGCGCCGAGCCCGTCGACGCCGGCCGAGTGACGGCGATCCGGGGCGACATCGAATCCAACAACATGGACGCCGTGCCGCTCGAGAAGGCGCCCAAGGTCGCCGTCTACGCGCCACCCAACGCGGCCCCGTGGGACGACGCGGTCACGATGGCGCTGCAGTACGCCGGGATCCCGTTCACCAAGATCTGGGACCCCGAAGTATTGAACGGACGCCTGAAGGATTTCGATTGGCTCCATCTGCATCATGAAGACTTCACGGGGCAGTACTCGAAGTTCTTCCTCATCTATTCGGGCATGCCGTGGCTCGCCGACATGGTGCAGCGCAATTCAGACACCGCGCGCCGCCTCGGCTTCCAAACGGTGCCGGACTTGAAGAAGGCTGTGGCGCGCGGCATCCACGACTACGTGGCGAACGGCGGCTTCCTGTTCGCGATGTGCACGGCGACGGAGACGATCGACCTGGCGCTCGCGGCGGGGAGCACGGACATCGCGGCGACGTTCGCCGACGGGACGCCGATGGATCCCGACGCCGACGCCAAAATGGATTGGTCGCAGAGCTTCGCGTTCACGGGCGCGCACCTCGAGCCGAATCCGCTCGTCGCCACCTTCTCCGACATCGACGGGCACCAGGTGAACGCGGGCCCGCGCCGCCAGCCCCTCGGTGCCTTCAAGCTTTTCAACTTCAGCGCCAAGATCGACCCGGTCCCGACGATGCTCGTCCAGGACCATCGCCAGGTGATTCCGGATTTCTATGGGCTGACGACCTCGTTCGTGCGCTCGCGGCTCAAGCCGGGCGTCACCGTCCTGGCCGACGAAGAAGGCGCCCCGTGGGTCAAATACGTCCACGGCGACCTGGGCAAGGGCACGTGGACATTCTTCGGCGGTCACGACCCCGAGGATCCGCAACACCAGATCGGCGATCCTCCCACCGACCTGTCGCTGCACCCGCATTCGCCCGGGTACCGCCTCATCCTCAATAACGTGTTGTTTCCGGCGGCCAAGAAGCGCGAGCTCAAGACGTGAGCGTCGAGCGCCTCGTCCCGGCGGTGCGCGCCATGCTCCAGGCAGAAATCGCGGCCGCGCACGGCCGGGAAGTGTCGTTCGTCGTGCGCGCCGACCCCAACGGGATGATCGTGCAGGC
>DATHDT010000384.1:0-4533 GCA_035318905.1 Gemmatimonadales bacterium
GGGGCGGCGATCTACGTGGCGGGGATCGCGGGTTCGTTTGCTGAGGGAATCGGGCGGGCGCGCGAGGTGGTGGCATCGGGGGCGGCCCGCGCTGCCCTCGACCGGCTGCGCAAAGCGACGGCTAGTATTTCCGGATGACGCCGACGACCACGCCCTGCACGATTACATCGCGCTCATTGACCCGCAGCGGCTGCATCGACGCATTGGCGGGTTGCGTCGCCGTCGCCGTTCCCGAGAATCCGCTCTAACCGGCCGGCGTTTTCAGCCGGATCTCCACCCTGCAACAACCCCGCGTCCGTAATCCCCAGGCGATAGCGCTCGGGGTCGACTTCCCACGCCCGCACTGCCCCGTCTCGCACTTCCCACACGTCGGTGACGCCCAAGGGCGAGATCTCGTCCATCCCCACGCGTCCGTGGACGACGAGGGCGTGCTCCGCGCCGAGGCGCACTAACGCCTCCGCCACGATCGGTGCCCGGTCGGGGTCCGCCACACCGATCACCTGGCGGCGCACGCCGGCCGGATTCGCGAGGGGACCGACCAGGTTCATGACCGACGGCACGCCCAACTCTCGACGCACGGGCGCGACGTGCTTCATGGCCGGGTGAAAGTTGGGGGCGAAGAGGAAAGCGACCCGCGCTTCTTTGAGGACCCGGGTTGCCGTCGGCGCGTCGAGCACGATCCGCACCCCGAGGGCCTCGAGCACGTCGGCGGAGCCGCATTTCGAGGTGAACGACCGGTTGCCATGCTTCGGAACCGTGGCCCCCGCTCCGGCGGCGACGAACGCGGCGACCGTCGAAATGTTGAATGTGGGTACGGTGCCGCCTCCCGTCCCGCACGTGTCGACCAGGTTGGGTCCCGTCGCCCCGACAGGCAGCATGGCCGCGCGCAGCGCGCGGGCAGCGCCCGCCACCTCCTCGGCCGTCTCGCCCTTGGCGCGGAGCCCCATCAGCAGGGCGGCGATCTGGGCGGACGTCGCCTCACCGCGCATGACGACGCCGAAGACTTCGTCGGTCTCGCTCTCCGTCAGCGATTGGTGGTTGGCGAGCGTGCTCAGCGCGCGGCGCAGAGGCGACGTGTCCATGAAGCACTAAGGCTATCACCCTTGTCAAATAGTGACAACGAGTTGCATCTTTCCCCCGTGACGAGCCGCCCCCACCTCGCCGTGATCCAGTACGACGGGGCGCGGTTCGCCGGATGGCAGCGGCAGCCCGACGCGCGCACCGTACAAGCGGAATTCGAGACGGTGTTGCAGCGGCTCGACGGCGGCGAGCAACGCGTGGTGACGACGGGCGCGGGCAGGACCGACGCGGGAGTGCACGCGCTCGGACAGGGCGTGAGTTTCACACCCGGCCCGCGTTGGGATGGGCAGCCGACGGAATTACGTCGCGCACTCAATGCGCTGCTGCCGAACGACGTGTGGGTCGAGCAGGTGCACACGATGCAGCCGGGGTTCGACGCCCGGCGCAGCGCCACGGCGCGACAGTATCGCTACGTGATCGGCACCGATGAAGCCGCCGCGGCGCCGTTCCGGCGACCGTACGAGTGGGCCCTGGGTGGGACTGGCAACCGGCCCCTCGACATCGCGGCGCTCCAAGACGCGAGCGCGCTGCTCGCGGGGGAGCACGATTTCCGGGGTCTGGCCGCGGCGGGAGCCGCCACAGCCCACTACCGATGCCGCGTGGCGCTTGCCGAGTGGGCGCCGCGAACGGACGAGGGGGCGGGGGGCGTGACGTTCACGATCGAGGCCGACCGGTTTTTGCACCACATGGTGCGCTTTCTCGTGGGCACCATGGTCGACATCGCCCTCGGCCGGCGCCCGCCGGCGGATTTCCCCCGTCTGCTCGAAGCGACTGATAATCTGGCGGCCAGTCCGCCCGCTCCGCCGCAGGGTTTGTACCTGCTGGCGGTGCGGTATCCTCGAGAACTCTACGCCGAGGCCTGTTCATGAAATTCTTCCTCGACACCGCGAGCCTGAAGGACATCAGCTGGGCCACCCAGGCCGGCCTGATCGACGGCATCACCACCAACCCCACCCTGCTCTCCAAGCAGGCGGCGGATCTCGATCCCCGCGACGTACTCAAGGAGATTTGCTCCCTCGTCGAAGGCCCCGTGTCGGCTGAAGTCGTCGCGGTGGATACGGAGGGGATGGTCAAGGAAGGCAAGGAGCTGGCGAAGATCGCGGACAACATCGTCGTGAAGATCCCGATGCTCGAGGACGGGATGGTTGCGGTGCGGCGGCTCGCCGCCGATGGCATCCGGACCAACGTGACGCTGTGCTTCTCGAGCGTGCAGTGCCTCATCGCCGCCAAGGCGGGCGCGAGCTATGTGAGCCCGTTCATCGGCCGGCTCGACGACGTCGGGCAGGAAGGGATGGACGTGATCCGCGAGGCGCGCGTGATCTTCGATAACTACGGCATCGAAACCGAGATTCTGGCCGCGTCGATCCGGCACCCGCGCCACGTGGTGGATGCCGCGATGATCGGCGCCGACGTGGCGACCCTGCCGCCCGACGTCCTGAAGAAGCTGCTGCTGCATCCGCTCACCGACCGCGGGCTCGATCAGTTCCTCAACGACTGGAGCAAGCTGGTGGCGCGCGCCAAGGCCGCCGTTTGAGCTGGGTCTCGCCGCTGTCGGCGCGCTACGCCTCCCCGGCGATGCAGGGCCTGTGGGGCGATCGCCGTCGCATCGGTCTGTGGCGCCGGCTCTGGCTCGCGCTGCTCAGCACCCAGAAAGAACTCGGCCTCGACGTCCCCGCCGCCGCCGTCAAGCAGCTCGAGGCACATCTGGACGACGCGGATCTCGCGGCCGCCGCCGAGTACGAGAAGCGACTCCGCCACGACGTGATGGCCCACATCCATCACCTCGGCGACCAGGCGCCCGCCGCGCGGCCTTACATCCACCTCGGCGCCACGAGCGCCTACGTCACCGATAACGCAGACCTCGTGTTGATGCGCGAGGGGTTGCAGCTGCTGCTGGGCCGCGTCGCCGCCGTCCTCGTCGCCCTCGGCAAGCTGGCGCGTCGCCACCGCGCCCTCCCCTGCCTCGCGTACACTCACTTCCAGCCGGCGCAGCTCACGACCGTCGGCAAGCGCATCACGCTGTGGATGCAGGAATTCGCGCTCGATGCGGAGGAGCTGCTGCACCGCATCGGGACGATGCGGTTCCGCGGCGTGAAGGGCACGACGGGCACGCAGGCGAGCTTTCTCGAGCTGTTCGACGGCGACGACGCCAAGGTGCGAGAGCTCGACACGCGAGTCGCCCGCCGCATGGGCTTCATGCAGGTGTTTCCGGTCACGGGCCAGACCTACACCCGCAAGCTCGACGCACAGATCCTGGCCTGCCTCTCCGGCGTGGCGCAGTCGGCGGCGAAGTTCGCGACCGACCTGCGGCTGCTGCAGCACGAAGGCGAGCTGCTCGAGCCGTTCGAGAGCGAGCAGGTGGGGTCGTCCGCCATGCCCTACAAGCGCAACCCGATGCGCGCCGAGCGGATGACGGGGTTGGCGCGCTTCGTCATCGAGCTCGAAGGCAATGCCTGGCACACCGCCGCCGAGCAGTGGCTGGAGCGCACGCTCGACGACAGCGCGAATCGCCGCCTGGTGATTCCCGAAGCGTTCCTGGCGACCGACGCGATCCTCGTCCTGGCGACGAACGTGGCCGCAGGGCTCGAGGTGCGGGAGGCGGAGACTGCCCGGCACGTCACCGCGGCGATGCCGTTCCTCGCGACCGAGCGACTGCTGATGCGCGGCGTGAAGGCCGGCGGTGATCGCCAGGAGCTGCACGAAGTGATTCGCCGCCACAGCCTCGGCGGTGAAGAGCAGGTGCTGGAGCGGCTGGCGCAGGACGCGGCGTTCAAGCAGCTGGGCGTCCATGCGGAAGCGAGCGAGCTCGACCCGGCGGCGTACGTCGGCCGCGCGCCGCGCCAGGTGGACGAGTTCCTGGACGGGGTCCTCCCCGACCTCATGAAAGCAATCCAGGCGGTCGCGCCCGCGGCCGCCCCTGCCGAGGTGAGCGTATGACGAGTGTGTTGGTCGAGAGTCGCTTGCCCCTCCCGCTCCTGCGCCGCGGGAAGGTTCGGGAGGTTTACGCGGTTGACGAGGACGTGTTGCTGCTGGTGGCGAGCGATCGGGTCAGCGCGTTCGACGTGGTGATGCAGGAGCCGGTGCCCCACAAGGGCGCGGTCCTGACTCAGCTGAGCGCGTTCTGGTTCGACAAGCTCGGGTCGGTGATTCCAAATCACTGTCTCAGCGCCGACGCCGACGAAATCGTGGGCCGTGTCCCGGCACTCGCCGGGCACCGCGACGCTCTGGTGGGCCGCGCCATGCTGTCGCGCCGCACAACGCCGTCGCCGTTCGAGTGCGTCGTCCGGGGATACCTCTCCGGGTCAGCCTGGGCCGAGTACAGCAAGTCGGGGACGCTCGCTGGCGAGCCGCTCCCGAAGGGGCTCGAGGAAAGCGCGCGGCTCGACCCGCCGATCTTCTCTCCCGCCACCAAAGCCGAGGAAGGGCACGACGAGAACGTCACGTTCGATCATA